>PKTY01000140.1:9353-25700 GCA_002869725.1 Desulfuromonas sp.
AGAGCGAAACCACAGCTGGTCGTAACGCCGTGCGACCCAGGCTCCCGGCAAGGTCGCCTCCCCTTGGGGTCGATCCGAGCAGGCAAGATCGTAAATCATCCTCAGGTGACAGGAAGTAATTCGCCGCAGATTACCTCGCACCTCACACAGCAGAGCCCGCGACAGACGGGCACTGACCGCCGACGGGAGTTCGCAAAAAAAACGAATCGGCAGCAGCAGCCCCCCCTCTCCATGTGGTTCGACCTGCCCCGCCAGAGTCTCCTCGACCCAGCGGTCCCAGAAAATCTCCTCTTCGGCAAACCTCTGGCATAATCCCGCCAGATTTTCAATCACACGTGGATTGTATTCACCAAGAAGAGGGAGTAACTGATGGCGCACCCGGTTACGGCTATACTCGTATGACCGGTTGCTGGGATCCTCCCGCCAGTCGAGTTGTCGCTCTCGCAGATAGTCACGCAGCATCTCGGCAGGAAAACCGAGCAATGGCCGAGCATAGGGCGGGTCAAGCATCCGCATGGCCGCAAGCCCGCCGACCCCGGCACCGCGCAACAGCCTGAGCAGAAAAGTTTCTGCCTGATCCTGCTGATGGTGACCCAGAGCGATCCACGAGCAGTTGTGGGTCACAGCCGTCCTCTCAAGAAACTGGCGACGGACCCTCCTGGCGACCTCCTCAGGGCCTCCCTTTCCCGGGCCCAGACAGAAGGTCACATCGATGCGTTGCCGATGGATCGGCAGATTCAGGCCATCGGCCAGTTCTGCCACGAAGTCCCCATCCTTGGTACTTTCATCACGCAATCCATGATCGAGATGGGCAACATCAAGTCGCAGATCAAGATGTTCAGCAGCCCGCGCCAGCAGCGTAAGAAGTGCCACTGAATCGGCCCCGCCGGAGACAGCCACCAGGATTCGCCCACGCAGTTGACGCAGATCTCCCAATTGCAGTTGAGCGAGGAACTGTCTTTCGAGAACGCTTTGCATATCTCTAAAAAAATCCCCCTCACCGGAACCGGCAGGGGGATTCAAATTGGTGGCGGTGCAGAGATTTGAACTCCGGACACTGCGGATATGAGCCGCATGCTCTAACCAACTGAGCTACACCGCCGGAAACTATCCGACCGCCTCGAAAAGGCGGCCGTTATTGTTTTTGGTAGCGGGGGGAGGATTTGAACCTCCGACCTTCGGGTTATGAGCCCGACGAGCTACCTGACTGCTCCACCCCGCAACAAGGATTTTGAAATTTACTCGCATGGACATAGCATGTCAAGCAAAATTATTGTCCAAACGGCTGGCAACGCGCAACCAGCATCCCAGCAAGGCGGCAGGCTCAACGGCCCCTGACCAGGGCGGCAAGACGCTCGCGCTCCTTCAGCAATTCCCGCACCTGTTCGGCCTCCCTTCGTTGGCGATAAGGCCCAGAAATCACCCTGAACCAGACCCCTTTATCGCCGAGGTCAGCACGCTCAACCGAAGCGGTCACCTTCAACCGACCAATCCGCTCGATCAGCTTGCGTGCATCCTGTTCAGCACGAAACGATGCGACCTGGACCATAAAAGAACCGTCGGCATCGACTGCCGCCGCAAAAGGCTTAACGCTGGGTTTTTTTTCTGTGCTGATGGCAGAGGCGCCAGTATCCTCAACTCGACGACTTTGGCCTCCACCCATTTCGAGCGCCACCACATCAGGCGGCAAGTTGATGCCGCTGCCGAGAGGGGCCTGCTGACCTTTGGGGAGATCCTCGTAGAAGCTCAGACTCTGCGGAACTGTCGTCTCCTTAAGTGCCGGGCGAGGCGGCACTTCGACCTGTTTTGCTGCCAACACCGGCATGGATTCCACTTCACTTGACGGAACCGAACGGACTGTCTGTCGACCATAGACATAGCCGAAGCCAAAACCAGCACAGGTAAAACTGATCAGCAAAAGACCTGTCCAAACGAGATACTTGCGATCGCGCCCTCTATAGCTACGCGCCGCCATAGGCTGTGCCATCAGAAACCTCTGCCAGTACTGAATCAAAACGGGAAGGGTGAAATCTTGAGACTGAGCAACTGCCTAACAAGCGCCCACTGTCAGGGGCGTCCTAAGGCTGACCACTATCCTTTTCCTCGACATGCCCCTCGAGACGCTGGCCCTCCTTCTTCAGAGCAACGTCCTCTGTGTAATCAGGGCAGTGCAGGGTAGTATCAGCGGACATACTGAAGCGCTTGGCGCAACTGGCCCGCCAGGCGCAAACAACGCACAACGTTCGAGCATCAGAACTCATTAGACTCCGCTTTCCAACGTGGTGGCGTGGAGTTATTGTGAACCGGCTGACGAAGACCGGTTGGCAAACTGGAAAACCAGCTCATCGTCGCGTACCATTCCCAGCTCAGTACGTGCCAACTTCTCGATATATCTACGATCTCCGCGCAAGGAGACGATCTCGCTGCGAAGGGAATCGTTTTGTGCCTGAACTTCTCCCAGTGTTGTCATGAGATTTTTCTTCTGGATGGTCAGCTTGTGCAGGTGGAGAACACCGCGATCACCGAGCAGGGCGAAACCAAGCACCAGAATCACTGCGCCAAGGGGCCAGAGACTGAGAATCCTGCTCCCATGGCTGGTTTGGTTGGTCGTTGCCGACATGAGCTGCTCCCCGAGACGATGGCTCCCCACAAGCCGACTCATCAAAGAGTGATGTTTTCATAATTTCGCCCTCAAAATCAAGCGCTTTTGTCAGGCAAACAACTCTTTAACGAAGCAAGGCCCGTTTTACAACGGGCCTTGCAGGGGTCTTTGACTTCATTCCAGGGTGATGCGGTCTCTGAATTTCTCCATCTTCCGCTTACCGATCCCTTTGACTTCGATCAACTGGTCGGCACTTTTAAAGGAGCCGTTGGCCTCTCGATAAGCCACAATCCTCTCCGCAAGAGACGGTCCGATCCCGGGCAGTTCCTGCAACTGAACTATGCTCGCGGAATTGATGTTGATCATGGAAGCCGCATCGGCCGCCGATGAGACACTGGCACCGAATCCGACCAGACTGATCAAGGCAAACAGCAGACAAACAACTAAGGTTCTCTTCATGACATTTCCCTCCAAAAAAATAATGGATTATGAAATTCCGATGATGGCATTGCATTTCAAGCCCCTCCCGTTTCACCTCCTCCCCACGCACACTTGCCTTCCAACCAAGCCAGAATGGACCTGCACCGGTATGTTGGCAGCATAAAGTCTGCACAAATTAAATTAACAAAAACTCATTGTCAAGAAGAAATGTTTTTGCCTCCTACCCATGCCACCAGCTCCGCGCGCTGGTTTAAAAAACGACTCTGCCCAGACCCGACAACTCAAACCCCAGCATGATCTGTTCATCATCGGGTCGATGGCGGTACTCGACAAACAGGCTCCAACACCGCCCACGATATTCCGCAGCAGCCACTTTTTCCAGTTCCAGGCCTGGCTGGAGGCTATAACGTCCTTCAAGGCTGACAAACAACGGGGCAAGCACGGCAGACTGCACCATGAAACCAAGGTATTCGGTTTTCGGGTTGTCCGCAGTTTGATCCCGATAGACATAATCGAATTGCAGCGAGTCCGTCTCCGAACGATTCACTTTCACAGCTGCGCTCATCCGTTCCAGACCACTGTCGCCATGCATTCCGACCTGGGCATCCATGCCAATTTGACCCCACGCTGCCAGCCGTGCATCCAGTTCAACCCGCAGACTGGAGAGAGGTTTCTCACCCGATTCACGGTGCCCGCGCTCCACTGCAATATCGTAAACCTGCGACAGCTTCAGAAAAAGCAGTTCACGATATTGCGGCGTACCGTCCACACCCGACTGACGCAAGGTCAGCCGGGTGGCCAGGGCATACTCAAGGAGATTCTGCCCGGCTATGCGGTCCCGGCCATCAAAAAATGGAAGGTGCCCCTCATCACGGGCGGGAACATAAGAATAGCGCACGGTCGGCTCGATGCTGTGCCTGAGACGATCGACTCCCAGCGAGTAAACCCTGGAGAGATGCGTACCAAGTGTCGTGCCAAGCTCTGGCAGTAACCGATCAGCATCGCCCTGACCGCTGAAATAAAGACGTTGTGAAACAGCCAGTTCCGGAACAACATCAAGCCAGGGACCGACTCGAATGGCCGCCGCCAGGGCAGGCCTGAAGTAGAGCCGTTGTCCCGCCCCCCCCTGCTCCCGGTCAAAGTTGACCAGAGAACTCGCAAAACCGAAAAAAAGGGGAGACTGGCCTAGTCGGGTCAGCGACTGATTGAGGTTGAGTTCGGGCAAGCGCTGCAGCGGGTCGGCATCCGGGGCCGCAAGATCCCTGATATAGCGGGCTCGCAGAACCGCGTTAACTCCCCCAAAGCTGCGTTGCAGCCAGAGTTCGGAGACCGTCACATCCTGATTGTATTCTCCGGCTACCTTGCCGAAATTTTCCAAAAAGAGCCGTTCCTCGACATGCTGGGTATCGGCCGACAAATAAAAACCGCCTGGCAGGCTGCCAGCATGTTCCCAGTCAAGCGCATGCAGATCCGGCTCCCCGGAGAAACCGCTGACATGATAGAGGTGGGCGCTGCCCAGATTGTTGTTGCCGAGCAGGTAGCGATATTCCAACCCCTTACCGAGCCCCAGCCGCGACATGTAGTCGAACTGCAGAGTCGCATCCATGTGCCGGTCAAGAACCTGGTACCAAGCCAGTGACAGGCTGGCCCCACGCTTGCTCGACTGACCGAATCTTGGGGTAAGCAACCCGGATTCCCGCTCCGTCTTGACCGGAAAAATCAGGTAGGGCATGTAAAAAACCGGATAGTCCCTGATGCGAAACCAGGCGTGACGGGCCACAGCGAAGTCACCAACCTTGACATCGACCTGCGCAGCAGTGAAGCTCCAGTCAGGGATCAGTCCGTCGCAGGTGGTGAAACTTCCTTCTGCAACCCGGTAACTGGCCTGGCCGTATTGCTCGATCTCGGCCCCACCCAGGCGGAAATTGCCCCGACGTAAAAAAACCGCCCCTTGCTCAAGGAGGCCCAGTTCGGTGGTGAGGTTGTAACTCAGACTGCGGCCCGTGGCCTCCCCTGCCCCGTTTTGCAAAGAAACAGAACCATCGGCCACGACATCGCGGAGTCTATTCTGCCATAGGATTCGATCGGCACTAAGGTGTGTCTCTCCATGCTGCAGAACAACCGAACCGCTTGCCAGAACCTGCCCGGTCTCTTTGCGGAATTCAAGAAGGTCGGATTGAAAGGTGACCGCCTGACCCTCTTCGTCCAGCACCTCTGCCGCCGCAGCTTGCGCAACCCAACCCCCCTGGACAAACAACACCATAAGTAGGAGGAGAGTAACAGACTGGCGAACGCCGCAGACCATCGACCCTAGCACCTTGTCAACCATTTTCAGCTTTGACGAACAACAAATCGGGACAACCGGCTTGCAACGCAGATCGAACCGTAGCCACTAGGTAGATCGAACCTGCAACAACAACCGGAGCATCAACTCCCGCTCCCGCCAGGGCAGCGACCAAGCCCTCTTCAGCCGAGTCAAAGGCTCGGCTCGAAATCCCCTGAGACAGACCCCAGCAGCGGATCTGCCCGGGAGGAACCGTGTCTGCAGCGGCGACCGGAACAGCAAACAGCTCGGCAGTCATCTGACACAGCGGAGCGAAGACCTCTGCCGGAGATCGCTCCCCACTCAGGCCGCAAACCAATCGTACACGATCCAACCCTTGCTGCCGCAGGTAGGTAGCAAGGCAGCTGGCGCCCGCCGCATTGTGGGCGGCATCGAGCAAAATGCGCCGCCCCCCCCTCCACCACTCAAGACGCCCGGGCCAGTTCACCGTCGCTGCAGCAGCACGGATCGCCGAGGCGTTAACCGGCATCCCCTGGTTTCGCAACAGCAGACCGGCAGCTGCCGCCTGAGCGAAGTTGTCCCGTTGATGTTCCCCGGGCAGAACCGGCTCCGGGCTGGTCAATAGTTCTTCACCGACGCTTAGAGTCAGCGAGGTTCGACGTCCGGACCAATGGTAATCCCTGTCGGCCATGCAGACCGGCGCGTCAAGGCGCCCGGCTGTATCCAGCAAGAACTTTTCGACTTCCGGCTGTTGTCGCCCGATGACCACAGGAACTCCAGACTTGATGATCCCCGCCTTTTCGGCAGCGATTGCGACCAGGCCTGCACCGAGATGCTGTTGGTGATCAAAGCTGATCGGCGTGATCAGAGCCAGACGAGGGTTGACGATATTGGTCGCATCGAGTCGCCCCCCCATGCCGGTTTCAATCACTGCGAAATCGACCCGCTGTTGAAAAAAAGCCAGCAGGGCAATGGCCGTCGTCATTTCGAAAAACGTCAGAGGAATACCACGGCTTGCATGGCGCAGTTGGCCGACCAGATTTGCTGCGTCATCTGTGGAGATCGGCTGGCCATCGATACGAATGCGCTCGGTGAAGCAGTGCAGGTGGGGGGATGTGTAGAGGCCGACACGCAGACCGCTGTGGCGCAGAATTTCCGTCAGGAAGGCACTGACCGACCCTTTGCCGTTGGTCCCAGCGACATGAACCAGTGGGGGCAGGCTCTGAAGCTCCGGCAGGCGGCCGATCAGTCTTTGCATGTTTTCCAGCCCGAGTTTAATCCCGAACTGGTTCAGGCCATAGAGGTATTCGATGGCTTGTCGGAAATCCACAATCAGGCAGGCTGATCCTGCCGGGTCAGGATGCGCAGAATCTGGGACAGCCGTTGTTTCATCTCCCGGCGCGGCACGATCATGTCGACCATGCCATGTTCGAGGAGGTATTCGGAGCGCTGGAACCCTTCGGGGAGCTGCTGGCGGATGGTCTGCTCAATGACCCGCGGCCCGGCAAATCCGATCAGGGCCCTCGGTTCGGCGATATTCAAATCACCAAGCATGGCGAAGCTGGCAGTCACCCCTCCGGTGGTCGGGTCGGTCAGAACCGAAATGAACGGAATCCCGGCTTTCTTGAGTTTTGCCAGGGCAGCGCTGCTTTTAGCCATCTGCATCAGGGAGAGAATGCTCTCTTGCATCCTGGCCCCCCCGGAAGAGGAGAAGACCAGAACCGGCGCTTTGTGCTCCAGGCCGAGTTCAATCGCCCGGGTTACTTTTTCGCCGACCACCGAGCCCATGCTCCCCCCCATGAAACCGAAATCGAAGACCGCGACAACTACTGGCAGTCCATCGATCGCCCCGCGGCCGGTGATGATGGCGTCGCCGTCACCACTCTTCTTGAGAGCCGCCTTGATGCGGTCACTGTATTTTTTCGAGTCCTTGAATTTGAGAAAATCGACCGAAGTCATCCCGGCATCGGTCTCGACAAAGCTCCCTTCATCAAGCACCAGGTCGATACGTGCCCGGGCGGTGATGCGAAAATGGTAGTCACATTTGGGGCAGACGTTCAGGTTGCGCTCGATCTCCTTGGCATAGATAATCTCGTTGCAATTCTTGCATTTGGTCCAGAGGCCTTCCGGCATCTGGACTTTCTTGCTCTCAATCGGAGCAATCGGCGCTTTCGATTTCTTAAACCAGGCCATTTTATTCCCTCGTGGTTAGCCAAACGAATCGGCTTACAATTGGTAAGTTTCGTTCCCCTGCAAAATCTGGTAGTTGGCGTTGAGGTCCATCAGTTCACGGCTGATCTCCTCGATATACTGAGGCTTCATGTGGTAGATTTTGACCGGAAGCTCCGGCCTGTCAAGCTTTTGGAGCTCCTCGGCCAGCAGAAGCGGGGTCAGATGCCCGGTCTGCCGTGCCAGATCGACCATGCAGTTGGGAAAAGATGCTTCGGCGAAAAGCAACGCCAGGCGTTCGCTCTGTCGGCCAAGGGTCCACAATGCATCGGTCGTGGTAGTGTCCCCGGTATAAAGGATCGCTACCTGCTCGTCACTCACCAGATACCCGGCGGAAAAGACCGGATGAGCCGTTTTCTCCCAACGCACCTGATAAGGTCCGACCTGATTGATCTGGCCGGGAAAAAGCGGGCAGAGTTCCATGACCGGGCAGCCATTGACCTGGATTGAACTCATGTCAGGCCAGATCTGATCATTGAACAGGTGCTGTCGCAACATGGCGAGAACCTGCTCCGGAGCCCAGATTCGCAAGGGCTGGTGGCGAGCAGTCATCACATTATCGACCAAAAACGCCAGATCGTAGATGTGGTCGAGGTGGGCATGACTGATCAAGACATGGTCGATGGCGATCTGCTCCTGCATCTGGAGCATACCAGTCAAGCCGCCGGCATCAATCGCCAGCCTGCGATCAACCAGAAAGCAACTGGTCTGATGCCCGGGAACCCGAGAACCGTAGCTCCCCAGAACTCTGACTTCCATGCAAAAGCCCCCTAGGCCGAAGGTGAGGCCTGACTGACTGCGCCTTTCAGGTCGGCGGCAAATGCCCTGACCTCATCGTAGAGCCCTGGCGAAGCGCCATACTCGGCGATCAACTGCACCAAGGCACTGCCGACAACCACGGCATCGGAAAACGAGGCTATGGCCCTGGCATCTTCTGCCGTCGACACCCCGAAACCGACAGCCACCGGGACCGGGCTGAGCTGCCGCAACTGTTCGACGTCTCGACTGATTGCCCCGGCATCGACTCGCTGACTGCCGGTCACCCCCGTCATCGAAACGTAGTAGAGAAAACCTTCGGCAGCAGCAGCCAGCTGACTGCGCCGCGGCTCTTCCGTGGTCGGCGCAAGCAGGGTGATGAGATCGATGCCCGCACTCTTTAGCCAGGGGTGAAGTTCTTCAGCCTCTTCCGGAGGGAGGTCGACCAGCAACAGGCCATCGACCCCAACCTCCGCGGCATCAGCCGCAAAACGCTCCGGACCATACTGCAAAACCGGATTGTAGTAGCCCATCAGTACCAGGGGGACGTTGGTATAACGGCGCACATCTCGCACCAGTTCAAGAACACCGCGCAAGGTCGCACCAGCGGCCAGAGCTCTCTCCGAGGCTGCCTGGATGGTCGGACCATCAGCCATCGGGTCGGAAAACGGAATACCTAACTCGATCAGGTCAACACCCCCTTCGACCAGGCTGTGAATCAGTTTTGCGCTGGTCGGAAGATCGGGATCTCCGGCCGTAAGAAAAGTGATCAGGGCCTTTTCGCCGTGTTGCTTGATCCCTTCGAGAGTCGCTTTTATCCTTGACATGTTGCGTTATCCGCTCAGTGCAAATGTTAATATTATGTCGCTATCAGAAGCTTTACAACCGGTTTCAGCGACTTCCGGCAATTTTGCGGATTAAACTTGATCCTAAAACCGCTGAATTTAGCCCCGCGGACTCGCTCCGGGAGGACCAGGCTTCTTGCGTGGATTGCGCCCCCTTCTGCGGCGATCGGCAGCGGATTTCTGCTTTTCCGGGACAGGCGCCCTCTTCTTGCGAGGCGCCGGCCGTCGATAGTCGTGGAACAAGTCGTCATCGTCGGCAAAACGGCTGGGAATCTTGCTCCCCAGGTACTCCTCGATATCGGCAAGATGAAAGACCAGGTCTTCGTCAGCCAGAGAGATCGCCTTGCCCCGGGCTCCGGCCCGGGCAGTCCGACCGATGCGGTGCACATAGTCTTCGGGATCCTGAGGCAGGTCGTAGTTGATCACATGGCTGACATCGTCGATATGCAGGCCGCGGGAAGCGACGTCTGTGGCGACCAGAAAGTGCAATTTGCCGGCACGGAATTCTTCGAGCAGTCGAATTCGTTTGCGTTGGGGAATATCCCCGGAGAGGACGGCAGTCCGGTAGTCGTTGGCATTGAGACGGTCAGCCAGAAACTCCGCCTCTTTCTTGGTGTTGACAAAGACCAGAACCCGCTCAAACTCAGGTTCGTGGCGCAGCAGCCCCATCAGCAGGGCGAATTTTTCCCGGCGTGAAACGTGGTAGAGAAGTTGTTCAACCTTCTCGGCCGTCACCTGCTCGGGGGCGATCCGCACTTTCTCGGTGAGGTCCATGAACTCGTAGGCGAGTTCCATGACCCGTTGCGAGAGGGTCGCTGAAAAGAGCATGGTCTGGCGTTGGTCGAAGGGTGGAAGCTTGCGCAGGATATAGCGCAGGTCCTTGATGAAGCCGAGGTCGAACATCCGGTCGGCCTCGTCAATGACCACCACCTCAACTTGCTTCAGGCTGAAAACATTTTGCTTGTAGTAGTCGATCAGCCTCCCCGGTGTCGCCACAATGACATCGACCCCGTCGCGCAACGCCTGACGCTGCTTGTCGTAGTCCATGCCACCGAAGATCGGCTGAACCTTGAACGGACAGCCAGCCCCGAGACCTGTGGCATCGGCACAGATCTGCACCACCAACTCCCGGGTCGGGGCCATCACCAGGGCACGCGGGTGCTCGCCAGTCGCCACCGGATGGCGCAGCAGACGAGTAAATAAAGAGATCAGGAAAGCTGCGGTCTTGCCAGTGCCGGTCTGGGCCTGAGCGGCGACGTCCTTGCCAGCCAAAGCCAGCGGAATCGATTCTTCCTGCACCGGAGTCAACGAAGTAAAGCCGACCTCCGAAATCCCCTGCATGACCTGTTCGGGTAGATTGAGTTCGCTGAAATTCATCTAGATCCTTTTTGCGGTTGTAACGTTAAATTGACCTTCTGGCGACTTATCAGAGGGGCCTATGGCCATATGTCTCTACAGTTCAACACCCATGGCTTCAGCGACGGTATGGATATCCTTGTCGCCGCGACCTGAGAGACAGACCAGAAGAATCTGTTCTCCAGACATCTGCCGGGCCATATTGATGGCATGGGCGACTGCGTGGGCACTTTCCAGGGCGGGCATGATCCCTTCCAGTTCGGTCAGCAAGCGAAAGGCTTCCAACGCCTGCTGGTCGGTGACAGACGCATATTCGGCTCGCCCGATGTCATTCAAGTAGGCGTGCTCCGGGCCCACTCCGGGGTAGTCAAGCCCGGCCGAGATCGAATGAGCATGCTCGATCTGGCCGTCGGCATTCTGCAGGAGATAGGTCTTGTTGCCATGCAGCACACCGACTTTGCCGGCGCCGATACTGGCAGCGTGCCGTCCGGTCTCCACTCCGAGGCCAGCCGCCTCGACACCGACCAAACGAACGTCGCCATCCTTGACAAACGGATAGAAGAGCCCCATGGCATTGGATCCACCGCCAATACAGGCCACTGCCGCATCCGGCAGCCGGCCGCACGACTCGAGCATCTGCGCCCGCGCCTCCCGGCCGATCACAGCCTGAAAATCGCGCACCATCATCGGGTAGGGATGCGGGCCGGCGACCGTGCCGATCACGTAAAAGGTGTCACGCACATGGGTCACCCAGTGGCGCAACGCATCGTTCATCGCATCCTTGAGAGTCGCGGTACCACTGGTCACACCATGGACTTTGGCACCGAGCAGCTTCATGCGAAAGACGTTGAGGGCCTGGCGACGGATATCCTCGGTCCCCATGAACACATCGCACGACATGCCGAACAGCGCCGCCACGGTGGCAGTGGCCACCCCGTGCTGGCCGGCACCTGTCTCGGCGATCACCTTGGCTTTGCCCATCCGTTTCGCCAGAAGCGCCTGACCGACGGTGTTGTTGACCTTGTGCGCCCCCGTATGATTGAGGTCTTCACGCTTGAGATAGATGCGGGCTCCACCGCAATGCTCGGTCAACCGCTGGGCAAAATAGAGCGGGCTGGGACGGCCCACATAGTGCTGCAGATAATCTTTGAACTCCCGTTCGAACTGCGGATCGCGACGAGCATCCTGATAGGCCGTCTCCAATTCGAGAAGAGCCGGCATCAGGGTTTCGGCGACATAGCGGCCACCGAACTGGCCAAAATGGCCGCGCAGATCAGGTTGCTTGTACATTACAAAGACTCCTTGGCCTTTTGAATGAATTGCCTGACAAGGCCACTGTCTTTCCGGCCCGGCACCTCTTCAACCCCACTGGAGACATCGACACCGTAGGGCCGAACTTGCCGGACGGCCTCGGTGACGTTGTCCGGTGTCAGCCCGCCGGCGAGGATCACCGGCCGCTGGTTTGCCACCTCGGCCGCCAACTGCCAGTTGAAGGTGTGTCCGGTGCCGCCATAGGCATCCTTGACCCAGGCGTCGAGCAACAGGGCAGAGGTCTCGAACGCAGCCTGATCAACCAAACTGCTGGCGTCCTTGACACGTAACGCCTTGATCACCCGCAGTGGCGTAAAGTCGCATTCGTCAGGTTCTTCGTCACCATGAAGCTGGATCACATCGAGCCCGCAGTCGGCGGCAATAGTCCGAATGATCTGTGGCGTTTCGTTGACAAACAGCCCGACCGTGGTCACAAACGGCGGCAGCGCGGCGACGATGGACCTGGTCTGGACCGGTGACACGCAGCGCGGACTCTGCCCGTAAAAGACAAAACCGAGGGCGTCCGCCCCGCAGGCACATGCATGAAGGGCATCGTCGATATTGGTAATACCGCAGATTTTAACTTTCATCGACATACCGCCGGGGACAGCCTCTTACTTTCATCTTCTCAACCGACCTTCGGCAGATGCTCCAGCGACTCACTGATCGCCTCTTCCGGGTAGTCGTAGTCGTTGAGCTTGCCGGCGAAATAATCGTCATAGGCCGCCATATCGACATGGCCATGACCGGACAGGTTGAAGAGAATCACTTTCTCCTTCCCCTCTTCCTTGGCCAGCAATGCCTCATCAATGGCACCGCGAATCGCATGGCTCGATTCAGGAGCGGGGATGATCCCCTCGCTGCGGGAGAATTGCACCGCCGCCTCGAAGCAGGCGAGCTGGTGAACTGCCTTCGCTTCGACAATCCCGGCATCGACCAGTTGCGAAACCAGCGGCGAAGCTCCATGGTAGCGCAATCCTCCGGCGTGGATGCCAGGCGGCATGAAGTCATGGCCGAGGGTATACATCTTGGAGACCGGCGCCATCTTGGCTGTATCACCATAGTCGAATGCGTAAACACCCCGGGTCAGGGTCGGACAACTTGCCGGCTCGAAGCCGACCACCCGCACGTTGTTGCCGTTAGCCTTGTCGGCTACAAACGGGAAGGCGATCCCCGCAAAATTCGAACCGCCGCCGTGGCAGCCGATCACCACATCCGGATAGTCGCCGACCATCTCAAGCTGGGCCTTGGCTTCTAAGCCGATGATGGTCTGGTGCAGGCAGACATGGTTGAGCACACTGCCCAGGGCGTAGCGGGTGTCATCGCGGGAGGCGGCATCCTCCACCGCCTCGCTGATGGCGATGCCGAGAGAGCCGTTGCTGTCCGGATCCTTGGCGAGAATCGCCCGGCCGGCATGGGTCTGGTTCGATGGCGAAGGGATGACGTTCGCCCCCCACAGCTGCATCATGCTCTTGCGGTACGGTTTCTGGTTGTAGGAAACCTTGACCATGTAGACCGTACACTCGAGACCAAACATCTGACAGGCCAGAGAAATTGACGAACCCCACTGCCCGGCGCCAGTCTCGGTGGCAATACGCTTGGTGCCGAAGATCTTGTTGTAATAGGCCTGAGGAATGGCGCTGTTCGGCTTGTGCGAACCGGCCGGCGAGACCCCTTCGTACTTGTAATAGATCTTCGCCGGGGTATCGAGCACCTTTTCGAGGCGATGGGCACGAAAGACCGGTGACGGCCGCCAGAGCTGGTAGATGTCGAGCACTTGCTGGGGGATGTCGATCCAGCGCTGCATTGAAACTTCCTGCTCGATCAGCCCGATCGGAAACAGAGGGAGCAGGTCGTCCGGCGAAACCGGCTGCATGGTGCCAGGATGAATGACCGGCGCAAGTGGCCCCGGCATATCGGGGATAATATTGTACCACTGCCGGGGGATGCGATCCTCAGGGAGGATGATCTTGGTCTGCATGGTCAACTCCTTGACAAATCGAATGTTTGGGGGCTAGTCCTGTAGCAGTTCACTGAGTTTGGAGCCGATGTCGTCCTCGCGCATCAGGCTCTCACCGACCAGAAAGACCCTCGCCCCGGCGCGCTGCAACCGCAGGATATCGTTTCTGCTGTTGATCCCGCTCTCGGCAACCAGCAGACGACCAGCCGGCACCTGTTGCGCCAGCTGTTCGGTGGTTGCAAGGTCGGTCACAAAAGTATTCAGATTGCGGTTGTTAACCCCGATCAACCGGCAATCGGTCACCAGAGCCTTGGCCAATTCCTCTTCGTCATGAACTTCAAGGAGGACATCGAGACCAAGCTCCTTTGCCATACCGTGAAAGTCGACCAGTTGTGAGGTTTCCAGTATGGCAGCTATCAGCAGAATTGCATCGGCGCCAGCGACTCGGGCTTCAACAATCTGGTAGGGATCACAGATAAAATCCTTGCGCAAAAGCGGCAGTGAAACCTGCTCGCGGATCAGACCCAGATTGCGCAGATGTCCGAAAAAAAACCGGCTGTCAGTCAGTACCGACAGACAGCTGGCCCCATGAGTCTGATAGATTTCGGCAATCTGTAGCGGATCGAAATCCTCTCGGATCACCCCTTTGGAAGGAGAGCCCTTTTTAACTTCGGCGATCACCGCCGTCCAGCCGGAATCGACAGCATTGTCGAGAGCCTGGACAAAACCGCGCGGCTGGTCTTCGAGATCACCAACCCTGGCAACAAGGTCCGCCAGCGGGTAGTGACTTTTGGCGGCCGCGATTTCATCGCGCTTGTGCTGAACAATCTTTTCGAGAATCATCGCTTAGCTGTTGGTCAGGGCGACCAGCGCCTCGAGCTTGGCCAGCGCCGCCCCGCCGTCAATGGCGGTGCGCGCTCGAACGAGACCCGCCGCGACATCCTCGACCAGTCCGGCAGCCATCAAGGCATAGGCCGCATTGAGCAGCACGACATTCCGTTTCGGTCCGGCTTCACCGGAGACAATGCCGCGCACGATCTGGGCATTCTCCGCAGCATCGCCGCCCTGCAGCTCACTCAGGCCGCAACGGTTGAGGCCAAAGTCTTCAGGCTCGATCGTGTACAGTTTGACATCCTTACCCTTGATCTCGCCGACGCGGGTCGGACCGGTCAGAGTGATTTCATCCATACCGTCCAGGCCGTGAACCACAAACCCTCGCCGACAACCGAGGCGCACCAGCACCCGAGCCAGGACTTCGACCAGCTCTTCCCGGTAGACTCCAAGAACCTGGCGATCAGCTCCGGCCGGGTTGGTGAGGGGGCCAAGAATGTTGAAAATGGTGCGGATACCGATTTCACGGCGAGGACCGATGGCATGTTTCATGGCGCCATGCAGCGCCGGTGCGAACAGGAAACCGACACCGACTTCGGAGATAGAACGTTCGACCTGCTCGGGGGGGATCGCCAGGTTGACGCCGAGAGCTTCAAGGACATCGGCACTGCCACAGGCCGAGGAGACACTGCGGTTACCGTGTTTGGCGACCTTGACTCCGCAAGCGGCCACCACCAGCGCCACCGTGGTCGAGATATTGAAGCTCCTCGTTCCACTGCCGCCGGTGCCGCATGTATCGAGGATCGTCTCGCGGTCGAGGTTGATCTCGTCGCGGTCGAGATCGAGGGCAGAACCGACCCGGATCGGCGTGGCCCGGTCGCGCATGACCCGTGCCGCACCGGTGATCTCGTCGATCGTCTCCCCCTTCATGCGTAGCCCCGTAATAAAAGCGCCAATCTGAGCCGGAGTCGCCTCGCCGCCCATGATCTGACTCATCACCTCGATCATCTCACCCTCGTCCAAATCCTGGCCGAGAACCACCTTGCCGATCGCTTCCTTGATCACAACGAACTCCCTCTATCTCGTCATTTCCAGAAAGTTACGCAGCAGATCCATTCCCGAGGTGGTCAGGATCGACTCCGGATGAAACTGAATCCCCCAGACCGGCAGGATCTTATGGCGTAGCCCCATGATCTCCTGATCATCCGTCCAGGCGGTGATCTCCAGACACTCGGGAAGGCTGGCACGTTCGACCACCAGAGAGTGGTAACGGGTTGCATCGAACGGGTTGGGAAGGCCTGTGAACAGTTCCTGGGCGTCATGGCCAATCGGACTGGTCTTTCCATGCATCAGGGTCGCAGCACGCACAATCCGTCCGCCAAAAGCCCGCCCGATCGACTGATGCCCCAGGCAGACCCCAAGAATAGGCAGCTCACCCGCCAAACGACGGACCGCTTCGACTGAAATTCCAGCCTCATCAGGAGAACAGGGCCCCGGCGACACCACCAGCCGCTGCGGACTCAACGCAACGATCTCATCCACAGAAATCTGATCGTTGCGATAGACCTGGACCTCTTCACCCAGTTCCCGAAGGTACTGAACCAGGTTGTAGGTGAATGAGTCGTAATTATCGATCATCAGGAGCATATCAATCCAACCCCTCCCTGGCCATTTCAATCGCCATTCTGACCCCCATTGCCTTGGCGACCGTCTCCTGGAATTCGGCCTCCGG
>PKTY01000140.1:25715-28395 GCA_002869725.1 Desulfuromonas sp.
GCGACGATACCGGCGCCGGCCTGCAGGTGGATACGCTCATCGTGGGCGACCAGAGTGCGGATGGCGATGGCCAGATCCATGTTGCCGTCGAAGGAGATATAACCGACCGCGCCCCCGTATATTTCGCGGCGGCAGGGTTCCAACTCCTCGATAATCTCCATCGCCCTTATCTTAGGGGCTCCGCTCAAGGTGCCGGCGGGGAAGGCCGCGGCAAACACATCGATGGCATCGCGGCCGGGGAGCAGCTCACCACTGACATTGGAAACGATGTGCATAACATGGGAATAGCGCTCAACCACCATCAGCTCGTCGACTTTAACTGAACCGGTAGCGCAGACCCGGCCGAGGTCGTTACGTCCGAGATCGACCAGCATGATATGCTCGGCCCGCTCCTTGGGGTCAGCCAGCAGTTCGGCTTCAAGACGCAGGTCGTCTTCCGGAGTCTTGCCTCGAGGCCGGGTCCCGGCAATGGGACGCACCTCGACGTGCCTCCCTTCTTTGCGCACCAAAACCTCTGGTGAGGCACCGATGACCCTGGTTTTACCGAACTGTAGATAGAACATGTAGGGAGAGGGGTTGATAGTGCGCAGAGCGCGATAGATGTCAAACGGATCGACATCAAGCTCACCGCTGAAGCGCTGAGAAAGAACGACCTGGATCACATCTCCGGCCCGTACATACTCCTTGCAGCGCTCAACCGCGCCCAGAAACTCCTGACGGGAGAAATTCGACTCAAGTTCCTGGGCACACTCTTTTTGCCCAAAGTCAGGACGAGCAGGCTGTGGCTCGCGGAGACGGGCGACCAAAGTATCGATTTTGTCGATTGCTTGCTGATACCTTTGAGCCGGATCATCTCTGTTATCCAGGTGAACGTTGGAAATCACCTTAATCTTCTGCCGCATGTTATCGAAGATCAGCAGGGTATCAGTAATCAGGAACCAGCAGTCCCATGTGCCGATTTCGGCCGCCTTGTCGGCGGGTAGAAGCTCGACATGGCGCACCATGTCGTAACCGAGGTAACCGACCGCACCACCGAAAAAACGCGGCAGATCGGGCAAGGTCACCGGGCGGTAGGGGGCAAGAAAAGACTTCAGCTCCTGCAGAGGATTGGTTGAAGTCCCCGATGAGACAATTCGACCATCGTCAAGCAGTTCGAATAGGTTGCCCCGGCAACGGAAAGCCTTCCCCGAACCGATCCCGAGAAAGGAGTAGCGCGCCCACTTTTCGCCACCTTCGATGCTTTCCAGCAAAAAAGCTGAAGCATGGTCATCTATCTTGCGAAAGGCCGAGACCGGTGTCTCCATGTCGGCGAGAATCTCCCGGTAGACCGGAATAAGATTCCCTTGTTTGCTAAGTTTGACAAACTGTTGTGAGGTTGGTTGATACATGAAAGTTCCCTGTCATCAATTAGCCTTGAAAAGTACCACGCCAGACTCCAAATAACAAGCTTCTGGCGCGTTTGAACAGTATGTAAACCCAGAAAGAGTTTGACCCGAAATAAGCATCTTGCTATGACTCACTGAATACATGAGTTTGAAGGGAGAGACATGATCAAAGCGAGCTGTTACGATACGGTTAAAGTCCACTACATTGGCCGGTTGGCTAACGGTACGATTTTCGACCGGACACCGGAGGAACGCCCTCTGCATTTCATCCTGGGCCAGGACGAGGTCATCCCGGGGTTCGATGCTGCCATCCAGGGGATGTTCCAGGGGGAGAGCAAGACTGTGACCATCCCCTGCGACCAAGCCTACGGACCGAGCAAGCCGGAACTGATTGAAACCTTGCAGCGTTCGGCCATCCCCGGGGAGGTCGAGTTGATTGAAGGGGGGCAGCTGGAGATTACTCAAGCCGATGGCTCCCTGCTCCGGCTTATGATCAGAGCCGTTGATGCACAGCAGGTCACCCTCGACGCCAACCACCCTCTTGCCGGTCAGGATCTCACCTTCGAAATCGAACTACAACAGGTGGTCAAGCGTCCGCCGGAACAACCTACTCCCAAGCCATAAAAAAAGGACGGGGGATGACCCGTCCTTTTTTATAATCAACCGACTAGAAACAATCAGCCTTATTTTTCCTCTGTCTCACCGGCTTCAGGCTCAGCCTGTTCTTCGGAAACCTCCGCAGCCTCGGAACTGACTACTGCGTCTTCCCCGGCTTCAGATTCTTCGTTTTCTACTGACACTTCCTCTTCAGCTTCCACTGGTACAACCGGTGCGGCGGATTTGGCTTCGACGGCGGGAGTCTTCTTCTTCGGCTTGGCGGTAAACTCCTCTTCGACCAGTTCAATGATCGACAGCGAGGCATTATCACCGGCGCGCTGCCCGAGCTTGATAATGCGTGTATACCCGCCAGGCCGACTCGTATAACGCGGAGCAATCTCTTCAAATAGCTTTGCGACCACGTTTTTGTCCCTGATTACCTCAAGGGCCTGGCGCCGTGCGTGGAGATCCCCCAGCTTAGCCAGAGTAACCAACTTCTCGGCAATTTTGCGCAACTCCTTGGCGCGGGCATCGGTCGTCTTTATTCTGTCATGCTGGAACAGTGAGGTGACCATATTGCGCATCATCGCCTTGCGATGACTGGTATTCCTCCCCAGCTTTCTCCCGGTCTTTCTATGACGCATCGATCTCGGATCCTTTCCTAGGTTCTATACAGCAAGACGGCTTTGGGAGATCAG
>PKTY01000128.1 GCA_002869725.1 Desulfuromonas sp.
CAGGTCGCCTCAACTCCTTCAGGAGTCGGGATCATCGTTGCCGGGACCGTATTATCATATCCCGGTTGACGAAGGATTTTATTGTTTGCGTCGCGGGGATTCCCCTTGGCACCATGCGGATCATGACAACGGTAACAGGTGACGCGACCATAAGAGGCACCATTGCTTGATGTGTATATTGTATCATTCGGGTTTTCAAATGCTCCGGCCGCGGGATTATTTATAGGAGCACCCCAGTTATGAGAGTTTTCGTCACCCGCGCTCGAATTTGAGCCCAACTTATCACTCGCATCACCAATATTAAAACTTCCGAGAGCAGCAATATTATACGAAGGGGCAGTTACCGTTCTCTCAACGAGCCCCGTGAGGGGATTGTAAGCATACGTCGCTTCTGCGCTAAGGTGCGTCATTGAGGGAGAAGACCCATGACACCTGGTACAGATATTATCCAGGTTTGTCCACGACGTCGCTGGTCTGTGACATTCAGCGCAGTCGAAATTATGCAGCTTTACAACAGCAGCCTCAGCCGTCCCAATAGACAGCAAGAAAAGCGTTGTTAATAAAACTGTTGCCAGGGATGTTTTGAATCTCATGGGCTCGCTCCTAGTCGAAACTCATATCAAAAAATCGAGTCTTGAATCCTTAAACTATTTAATATGGCAGGAGAAACACAATGCACTGCCAGAATTAGACTTTATTAAAAAAGGTGGATACGAATTATCATGAACGTCATGACATGATGAACACTCAAGGTTGGTTTCGCTTCCTCCTGTCGGGAAAAAAGCTATTCCCTGACTTTCGGCATAAGCCAACGTTTGCAATTCGTTGGTACCATGGGCCGTTTGATCTGAAACAGCATTTGCGTAGTTAAGTGAAATGGGATGGTCGTCTTCAAGGTGTCCGGTATCATTTTCAGCACCTGGCGCACCACCGATACGCTTACTGCCCCCTGTCGTTCCGGCAATGTAGGTCGGACTACCAAAGTTTTCGAGAACATTCGGCTGATTTCCACTCAAACCGACATTCAGAAGGCTATTCACAGCAATACTGCCATCGTGACACGAAAGGCAAAGCAGCGATTCGTCATTCACTGTTGTCACACTGTTCAGCTCAGTCTTCCATGCGTGGGTTGAATTATACATAGTGAAGGCACCACCATCCGGATTGTTCCTGTTCCAGAGCGGAGCAACTAAACTTCCACCATGCGGTGTATGGCAGAAAATACACAACTGCGCCTCATCTGTCTGATAGGACGGTGACCCTGGCCAAGCTGTCGTAAAAAAAGACAAATCATGCTTGGTGTTCTTGATACTTGCAAAAGCTGCACATGCTACAAAAAGCAAGATTGCAGTCAGCAAAGAAATCTTTATTTTCATCCCGTTCATTTTCATCCTGTCTCTGGCCTTGCCTTCCCTTCGGGAGCCGGGCCACCCATCTTTCAGAAATGGGCCCCATGCTTTGCGTCATCGCGTTACCGCGATTTTGCGTTTATCGGAGAAGAATTGGTTAAATTAAAAACGCTCTTTCCCGTTTCGCTTACTGGTTAAGCAATGCGACTAGTTCAACTGCCGCATCGTAAAGCTCTGCATCGCTAGCACCGACAACCGCAATATCGCGGACCGACTGAGCGGCGCCATTAAAATCTCCTTCCGAAATCTGAATGGAAGTATTGGCAACCAACGTAGCAATATCAATTCCGGCGGCAATAGCGAGATCAGAAACCTGGCCCAGCTTATCAAGCAGAGCGCTTGTAACTGAGGGCAGGAATTCCTTGCCGGCCGAGCGCATCAGTTGCACCTCGCCGCCAACCAGCCCGACATAGACGTCCTTACCCTGTCCATTATCACTGTCGACAACAAAGTAGCGCGCACCAGATACGATCCCATTGGCAGCAGCATCGACCAGAGCCGTAGTATCAAGCAGGCAGGAACCATCTTGCTGCAGCAAACAGCGATACAGACCAGCGTCAACCAATTCATCCCCTTCGACCGAAACCAAAAGATCGCGCTCACCATCAGCATCCCAATCAACAAATAAGGGAGACACCGAAGAGCCGAAAGCAATCAATTCTTCCGGATAAGACGCCAGTTCCGGATTCGCATCGCTGCCGTTATTCAGGTAGAGATAAAGCCCACCGTTTCCGGTACCAACCACCAGGTCCTTATCACCGTCCCGATCAAAGTCAACGACAGCCGGGTTGGCCTGTGAGCCAACGTTGATAACGGCGCCATTCCCGTTACGCAGAAAAAGTACCGGATCGAACTCAGGGGCAAGATCTGAACTGTTTACACTTTGCTTGTAAAGCGAAACATTCCCATTAGCATCACCGACCAAAATATCCTTCTTATTGTCATTATTCCAGTCGACCACGAAGAGCGCCGTTCCGGGAAGACGGCCGAAATCGAGGGACTCAGCAGCACCGTACTGAACCTTTGAACCACGCTTGGCAAGAGCGGTCAAGAGGCTGACCGCACCCGCCTCGTCACCGACAAGGAGATCATCCATACCATCATTGTTAAAATCAACAATAAACGGAGCTACCTGTGCGGCAGACTTGAGTTGGGTCTTGACCGAACGCAAAGCCGATGGCTTTGCCAGTTCCGGCTTAACCGCAAGG
>PKTY01000190.1 GCA_002869725.1 Desulfuromonas sp.
TATTTTCAATGAGTTTGGATTCGGTGGTCAGGATGACGTCTTCCGTCACCTGTTTGGCGGAGTGGGCGGACGCTCTGCGCACCAGCGGATGCGGCCGGTCAAGGGGAAGGATTACCTGATGCGTTTGACCATCCCGTTCCGGCAGGCGATTCTCGGTGCTGAGCGTCGCATCGACTTTGATCGCGACGGTAAGTCCGAACAGATCCAGGTACGTATTCCACCTGGAGTTGAGCCCGGGCAGAAACTGCGCATCGCCGGAAAAGGGGGGGGCAGCCCCGGAGGCGGGCCGAACGGCGATCTGCTGCTGGAGATCAGCGTGACTGCAGACCATCAGTTCCAAAGGGAAGGGAACGACCTGCTGGTGAACCTGATTATCCCCTTCAGTGGCGCCTGTCTCGGCACCTCTATCGAGATACCGACCATGGAGGAGCCCAAGCGGGTCAAGGTCAAAGCGGGAACACGAAGTGGCAGTAAGATCCGCCTCAAGGGATATGGCGTCCCGGGCCGGGGCGGCAGACAGTCAGGCGACCTCTACGCAATCATCGAGGTCGATGTGCCCAAGCATCTTGACGCCGATCAGCAGGAACTGATCGAAAAACTCAGGGAGAGCGGGCTCTAGCCGTTTCTGGCAGAAGGCGCGCGCAACTTGCGGATTTTTTCCTCCATGCGGGCAAACAGGCCGGAGAATCCTTCACTGCGCACAATCTCGGCGTAACTGCTGCGATAGTTCTTGATCAGACTGACATCCTCGACAATCACATCGTAAACCAGCCACTGGCCACCGATCAGCACCAGTCGGTAGTCGATGGGGATGTCACCGCTGGCATTACGCACCCTGGTCGACACCTCGGCCCGGTCCCCCGCCAAACGTTCCCCGGAATAGAGCACCTGTTCATCGGAGTAAGCCTCGACCCGTCCGATATAGCTGGTTTCGAGGAGATCGGTGAACAAGTCCACAAACCGCCGCTGCTCGTCGGCCGAGGCGCTCTGCCAGAATTTTCCCAGAGTCCGCTGCGACATGATGGAAAATTCGAAGCGGGCCCGCACCAACCGACTCAACTGCTGACGACGCGCCTCCCCCTCCAACCCGGAGTTGCGCAGTACGTCGAGCACTTGGTCGACCGTCTCTTTGACCTGGGCGGTAGGCGACGGATTCTCACCCTGCCCGAGGGCAGGAACAGCCGTCAACACTAACATCACAACTAACCACAGAACTGGCATCCAGCGCATGATTTCACCCCCTAGCGAGCCACCTCCGCAGCCATTCTTTGTAAATATCCATTACGTATGAACAGGTACGGGTCGAGAGCCTGCTCCTTGACTGCCTCGTAACTGTCCCGATCGAGAGAGAGCCAATTGACCTTGTCCAGACCGGTCGCGGCCCAGGTCTCATAATCGTGCATCTTGAGGTAATAGGGAGAAGGGATCGGATCGATCATGCGATCGGCCAAGCGGGCCAGGCCATCGCGCAGGCTGCTCGGCCCAAGAAGTGGCAAAACCAGGTAGCAGCCGCTACCGATCCCGTAATGGCCAAGGGTCTGGCCAAAATCCTCCGCAGCTGGCTGTTGGGTACGCTCGGCATACAGGTCGAACAGGCCGCCCACTCCTAAACTGCTGTTGACCAGAAATCGCTCAAAATGCTGGAGGCTGACAGAAATTTTCCCCTGCAGCAGGCTGTTGACCACCCGTACCGGAGCTTTAAGGTTGGCAAAAAAATTCCCAACGGCCTTGCGCCCGGGCTTTGGGATGACAGCACGGTATCCGCGAGCGACCGGCTTGAGCAGATAGACATAAAGCTGGTCATTGAACCAGAACATGCCGCGATTGACCCGTTCCAGGGGATCCCAGGCGACTACGTCCTCCTCCTCTTCGTCGAACTCTGTCCAGTCTGTCGACAACTCAACAGGGGAAGATGCGAGCTCATCGGCCGAAAAGGCGGTCGACAGGTCGAAAACCGTGAGCAAAACAACGATCAACAGCAGCCTGCTTGACCTCATTTCATCGTCACTCCTGCATCGAGATGTTCATTTGGGGTGACCACAGCAGAAAAAAAGTGCTTCACATCGACAATTCAGACATTCAGCTAAAACTTCAAATCGTAATGATCGCCAGGGTTGCGGCAACATCCTGAAGGGCGTCCAACTGTTGCTCGGTAAAATCGGGACCAGCATCAGCCAGAGCCTTGCCTTTGCGGCTGATCTGAATCACCCAGAGCAGTTTGTCGCCGTCAAAGACCGGAACGGTCATGACTTTCTGCATCGGGATACAATGTTCTCTGTCGGCCAGAGACAGTTCGAACATCTTCAAATGCCTCGACGTTGCAAAGGCATTGTCGATCGACCCCGTCCTCTCTCTCGCGGTTTTCGAAACAAGGGCCGTATAGAACGACTTAATCGGAATCTTGATGTCATGAGCCAGGCGATGCTGTGGCCACACAAAATTCAGAAAGCGCCCTGTGCTGTCAATCTGAAACAGTCCGACCTCATGGACCTCGACCTTGAAAAACTCAGCCAGACGTCTGGCCAAGACTTCAATCTTCTGCCCTGGAGTGCCGGTTGAGAGTGAGGAGGAAAGCTCGCGACAAAAAGGTCTCATATCCATAAAAGCTCCA
>PKTY01000417.1 GCA_002869725.1 Desulfuromonas sp.
CGACCAGCGGCAACTCCTAGAACGTTATCCGGGCAATCCGCGCGGGTAAGAAGATCGGCTGTGAATCGATCGGGCTGCTCGGTCGGGACGGTGGCAAGCTGGCCGCTGAAGTCGATTTTTCACTGGTTGTCCGGTGTGACGAGACACCGCTGGTTCAGGACGTGCACGGAGCGATTATCCATATCTTGTGTGGCTTGATCGAAGAAGCGATGAGTAAGCCATCCTGACGGAGATTTATGTATGCCGCGCTATGAACCGATCGATATTTCCAAGGTCGAAACCTACTCGATAAAGACCAGGCAGAACAAGGTCAATGTCAACGAGCACTTTGCCGCTCCGGTGAAGGCAAAAGCCTCGTTTTCGGATTTCGTCGAGCGGTTGCCGAATGTTCTCGGAGCCGATTCTCTGCGCCATGTTGTCGAGGCTGTTGTCACAGCTCACAGGGCGGAGCGACCGGTCGTTGCCGCCATCGGCGGACATGTTGTCAAATGCGGACTGCAGCCGGTCCTGAAGTCTTTGATCGAAGCCGGGGTGGTTACGGCGGTGGCGATGAACGGATCGGCCGCTATTCATGATTACGAAGTCTCGCTGGTCGGCGCGACCTCGGAGGATGTCGGGGCAGTTCTGCATTCGGGAGATTTCGGCTTTTCCGAGGAGACCGGCGGTGGCATCAACAGGGCGCTGCAGGCGGCACAGACTTCCGATATCGGATTCGGAGCGGCGGTGGGGCGATCGATCATCGATTCGGGTCACCCTTTTACCGAGTACAGCCTGCTCGCAACGTGTGCTGAAAAAGAAATCCCCTGCACCGTGCATGTCGCCATCGGCACCGACATCATCCATCAGCATCCGGCAATGGACGGGGCGGTGACCGGCGACATGAGTTACCGCGATTTCCGATTGCTGACGGCGGTAGTGGCCGATCTGTCGGGCGGGGTTTGGCTCAACTTCGGCTCGGCTGTTATCATGCCGGAGGTTTTTCTCAAGGCGCTGTCGATCGCCCAGAACCTGGGACATCACGTTGACAATTTTACAACCGCGAACTTCGATATGATCCGTCATTACCGCACCCAGCAAAATGTCGTCTCCCGACCGGTCTCCGGGCAGGGGCAGGGGTACAACCTGATCGGTCACCACGAGATCAATATCCCCCTATTTGCCCAGGCGGTTATTGAGTCAATCTGATTTTAAGAAGAAAGTAAATGAACCAGAATCTGCTCGATGATTTTTTGCAAAAACTTCCTTCGATCCGGACGCTTGTCGTCGGCGATCTGATCCTTGATGAGTATGTGTGGGGAAGTACGGAACGCATCTCCCCGGAAGCGCCGGTGCCAATAGTTGATATCCATCGGGAAAACTTGCGCCTCGGCGGCGCCGGAAACGTCATCACTAATCTGCTCGCCCTCGGTTGCAAAGTCAAGGTCGCCAGCGTGATCGGTGACGATGAAAATGCCTCTTTGTTGCAACAACGACTCGATTACCGGGAGTTGTCCGCTGAGGGTGTGATAAGTCAGCCAGGGCGGGTGACCAGTCGGAAAACGCGGGTTATCTCCAACAATCAGCAGATCCTCCGGATTGATCAGGAAAGTCGTGAGGCGATTAACGCCGATTCTGAGATGCGCCTGATCAGTTTTATCGAGGAGGTCAGCGCACACAGTGATGTCATCCTGATCTCCGACTACCAGAAAGGGGTGCTGACCGATTCGGTTTTGCGCAAAACGATCGAACTCGGCAAACAGGCCGGCATTCCGGTTGTAGTTGACCCTAAGGGGAATGACTTTCGCAAGTATCGGGGCGCTACGCTGCTTACCCCGAACAAAAAAGAGTTGCGGGTCGCAACCGGCGAGACACTGCAGACTGAAGAGGAGATTGTCCAGGTAGGTTTTAGGGTCAGGGCTGAGCTTGAGCTGGAAAGCTTGGTGTTGACCCGAAGCGAGGAGGGGATCAGCCTGTTTTCGGGCGATGGCAAGCCGGTTCGGCTGGAAGCGCAAGCCCGTGAAGTCTTCGACGTAACCGGTGCCGGCGATACGGTGTTGTCGATGATCGGAGTCGGACTGGCGGGTGGACTTTCCCTTGAAAATGCGGCCCGTCTGGCCAATGTCGCAGCCGGAATCGTGGTCGGCAACATCGGCGCATCGACCGTCTCACCGCTGGATTTGCTCTCGGCTTTCGGCAAGCACTCCGGGCCCGACCAGAAGGTTATGGGGGTGACAGCACTGGCCGATCACCTCGACGTTTTGCGCGGGCAGGGTAAGAGGATTGTCTTTACCAACGGCTGTTTTGACCTGTTACATGTCGGTCATGTCAAATACCTGCAGAAAGCACGGCAGCTCGGTGACGTACTGGTCCTCGGGCTCAATTCCGACGATTCGATCCGGCGATTAAAGGGAGAGAACCGACCTCTGATCTGCGAGGACGAGCGGGCACACATTCTCGCCGCCCTCGGGTGTATTGATCATGTCGTGATTTTCGATGATGACACTCCGATCGAATTGATTAAAAGCATTAAGCCTGATGTTTTGGCCAAGGGTGAAGATTACGTCATTGAGGATGTCGTTGGACGGGATGTCGTCGAATCGTACGGCGGTCGGGTCGAACTAGTGAG
>PKTY01000360.1:0-1253 GCA_002869725.1 Desulfuromonas sp.
TCACCTCTACCACTGCCGAGCGCCGCCCGTCATGGGCCGTCGCATTGACGGCAAAAAAGATCGTCAGAAAAAAAACCAAGAGCAGACGCATCTTCACACTTTCACTCTATTACTGTTAACCAAAGGCTGTCCCGTGACGCCTCACCTTTCCCCTTTTCTGATCCCGTACTTCTCCATCCGGTAGATCAGAGTGTGTCGTGGAATCTGCAGAAAAGCTGCAGCCCGTGTCTGGTTCCATTGGTTTCGCTGTAAGGCTTGCAGAACTGCTTCCCTCTCAATCTGCTCGAGAGGATACCCCTGATCGGGGAGATTGACAACCTGGCCGGACAGTTCACCCCGCACCGATCGAATCTTAGGCGGCAGATCGGTCTCTTCCACCGTTGCGCCCTGGTGCAGCACGCAGAGACGCTGTACGACGTTTTCCAGCTCACGCACATTGCCCGGCCAATCGTAGGTTTGCAATATATCGAGAGATTTCGCGGTAATTTGAGGGGGATTGTCGACGGCATAGCGGTTAAGAAAATGCTGGATCAGCAGCGGGATGTCTTCGCGCCTCTCACGCAGCGCTGGAAGCTCGACCGGAATCACCGCCAGACGATAATAGAGGTCTTCGCGAAAACGGCCATCGCTCACTGCCGCGTCGATATCGAGATTGGTGGCACAGACCAAGCGCACATCGATACTGCGCGGGCGCCCACCGACCGGCTCCAACTCGCGCTCCTGGATCACTCGAAGCAGCTTGGGCTGCAGGTCGAGGGGGAGTTCGCCAATCTCATCGAGGAACAGGGTGCCACCATCAGCTTGTTCGAATTTACCGGTCCTATCGCGGGAGGCACCGGTAAAAGCGCCTTTAAGGTGTCCGAACAGCTCGCTTTCCAGCAAATCTCCGGGAATAGCCGCACAATTGACCGCCACAAAGGGACCTTTACTGCGCGGACTCTCATGGTGTAGAGCCCTGGCCACCAGCTCCTTGCCGGTCCCCGACTCGCCGGTGAGCAACACCGACGCGTCACTGTTCGCCACCTTGCGCACCAGACCAAAAACATTCTGCATCGCATCCGAGACCCCAACCATCTGACCGAAATCGAGCTGCTGACGCAGCTGGTCTCGCAGTTGGAGGTTCTCCTGTTGCAGGTCAAGAAAACTGAAAGCTCGTGCCACCACCAGGCCGATTTCTTCACGACCGAATGGCTTGGTGATGTAGTCGAAGGCCCAGCTTTTCATCGCTTCGACCGCCTTTTCAACCGAACCAA
>PKTY01000360.1:1275-6308 GCA_002869725.1 Desulfuromonas sp.
CAGCTCATGACCACTGAGACCGGGCATCTGGATGTCGGTCACCACCACCGGCGGTCTCTCCCGGAGAAAAAGCTCAATGCCGCGTTGACCATCCTCGGCCGTCAAGACCTGGTAGCCGGCGCGCTGCAGGGAATACTCCGTGACCCGCCGCAACGATGAGTCGTCATCGACCAGTAGCAGCGAACGCACACTCACACCAGACTTTCGCGCTCCCTTGTTTGCTCCTTTCACCATCTTCACCTTTCATCCCGCCGGGAGGCAGACTGTAAAGGTCGCCCCCGCTCCGGGCCTGCTGACCAGCTCGATATGTCCGGAGTGCCCCTGTACGATCCGCTGGGTAATGGCCAGGCCCAGGCCGGTCCCCTCGCTACGGGTGGTCACAAAAGGGTTGAAAATACGCTGACGATCTTCCTCGGCAATCCCCTGGCCGCTATCGGCGACCACGATCCTGGCCTGATTGTCAACCAGTCGGGTTGCAACCGTCAATCTTCCCCCGTCCGGCATGGCCTGCAAAGCATTGAGGATCAGGTTAAGCAGAGCCTGGCGAATCTGTTCGGCTTGTCCGGGAATCTCGTCAATCTCTCCGGCCTTGAAGTTCAGTTCGACATGGCTGTTACTGGCCTGTTGCCGCACCAGGTCAAGCACTTCACGAACCAGAAGATTGAGTTGAAAAAAGCCTGGCTCGATCGGTGCGGGTCGGGCGAAACGCAAAAAATCCTCAAGCACCCCATTGAGACGTTCCACTTCCCGGATAAGAATTTCGGCAAACTCATATTTCGGATCGTCTTTGGCGACATCCTCTCTGAGGATCTCTGCAGTTCCGCGGATTGCACCGAGGGGATTGCGTATCTCATGAGCCATGCCAGCCGACAGTTCGCCAAGGGCCGACAAACGATCGGCCCGACGCAGCTGTTCCTCAATTTCGATAATCTGGTCGGCTTGTTTACGCAGGGTCCGGTAGCTTTCATCGAGGTGTTCGGCTGTTTTCTTGTAACGCAGCTGCTGGTCGCGCTCACGCTTGGTCAGAAACCCGGTCAGAAAACCGATGACATTGTAGAGCACTATCTCGAGGTACTGTTCTAGTTGGATCTCGGGAGAATGGTTCCACTGATAGAGGACATGGGGCATATAAATCACCGATGCAACCAGAGCCGTGGAGACCCCACCACGCAGGGCAAACCACATCCCGCCCAGCACAATCGGGATGTAGTAGAGCCGTCGGTAGATGTCATGGGCCTCGTCGTGCTGAGTGGTGGTCAAATAGTGCAGTCCGCTGATCGTCGCCAAGAGGACCATCAGCCCTAGCAGCCGCAACACGATCCGACTGTCGACAGTATATCCTTGCTGCTTCACCAGCTCACCTCGCCATACGCATACCGAACCATGTCTGTAGAATATTACACACTCGTTAAAAATGAAAGGACTGCCTGCAGTTTTTCTGTATTCGTTAAAAGGAATTCGGTATCCTTGCGAACCATCCGACCTGCAACCGGAATCTCTATTCATGTCCTTACTCCTCGATATCCTGAATATCGTCCTGCCGGTTTTTTTCGTGATCGGGCTGGGATGGCTGTTGAAACGATGCGGATTGATCGACAGTAACTTTCTGCATCAGACCAACCGTCTGATCTACTACGTCTGCCTCCCCCTGCTTCTCTTCTACAAAATCGGCACAGCCGACTTTGCCACCAACTTCAACCTCAGCCTGGTAACAGGCTCAATCCTGGCAGTAGCACTTACTTTCCTGGTCTCTTATGGCTACACGGTCATTCGTTGCTATCCACCTGCCAAACGCGGGGTCTTCAGTCAAGGATCATTCCGTGGCAACATCGCTTACATCGGCCTGGCCATTACCCTCAACGCCTACGGCGAAACTGGCCTGACCCGGGCCGGCATTCTGATGGGGTTTCTCGTCCCCTTCCTCAACCTGTTTGCCATTTTAGCTCTGCTTTTGCCCAATCGAACCTCAAGTGAGGTCCGAGGTGTATCGTTCTGGGTTCGCCAGCTCGCTCTCAACCCGCTGATTTTGGCATCATTCGCCGGAATTGCCTGGAGCTACCTGACTCTACCGATCCCCCTGCTGCTCGACCGCAGCCTGAAGATCGCCACCGGCATGGCTCTCCCCCTGGCCCTGGTCGCCATCGGCGGCACCTTCTCGGCGAAACGACTGCGCGGCGATCTTTTTCCGGCTCTGCTGGCCAGCGGTGCGAAACTGATCTGGATGCCGATGCTTGCCGCCGCTCTCCTGTTTTTAATGGGTGTCCGCGGAATGGATCTAGGCATCGGCATCCTGATTGCCGGCACTCCTGCGGCCACCGCCAACTACATTATGGCCCATCAACTCAAAGGGGATGCTGAACTGGCCGGCACCATCGTCATGCTTTCCACACTGCTTTCGGCTCTCTCCTATACGATCGTTCTGCTGATCCTGCGCAGCCATGGCTTGTAACCCCCCAAAGCTCTCCATCCTGCTCCCGGTTCGCAATGCCCAGCAGCATCTGCTGGCCGCGCTGCAGTCGCTTTACAGACAAATCTTTACGGACTGGGAACTGGTGGCCGTCATATCTGGAACCCCGACGACATTGATAACCGGGACGGNGTGGGGCAATTCTCGACCAAGCAGCAAAACGTGACCATCGGGTGAGAATCATCCATCAACCTGCTGAGGGATTGGTCAGCGCATTGAACCGGGGTCTGGCGGCCTGTCGTTCAGAACTCATCGCCCGTATGGACGCCGATGACATCTGCCATCCCCAGCGCCTCGTTCGACAGTTCAATCATTTTCGCACACACCCGGAGACGACCTTGCTCAGCTGCCGGATTCGCCATTTTCCACGCTCAGAAATGCGCGGCGGTTTTCTCGCTTACGAATCGTGGCAGAACGGACTGATTTCTCACGATGAGATCGTCAGGAACTTCTACATCGAGTCGCCTTTCGCCCACCCGAGCGTGATGTTTCGTTATAGGGCAGTGGAGAAACTTGGCGGTTACCGTCAACGGGGTTGGGCCGAGGACTACGATCTCTGGCTGCGACTGGTGCAGAACGGAGCCAAGTTTGCAAAGCTCCCCGAAACTCTTCTGTTCTGGCGCGACCGGCCTGATCGACTGAGCCGAACTGGCAAGGATTACTCCCTCGATTCATTTCGGCGCTGCAAGCTGAACTTCCTGTTAAACGACTACCTGAGGGGGGTCAAATCCGTGACCCTGTGGGGGGCTGGCCAGGAAGGGAAAATGTGGCGACAATTACTGGTCGATAACTCGATCAAGGTCGAACGCTGGATCGAAGTCGATCGGCGCAAAATCGGCCAGACCATTCATCAGGCCCCGGTGGTCGGGGTCGAGCAACTCATGCCGCAACAGGGCAAGATGCTGATCACCATCGGTGCAAGAGGGGCACGCACCGAAGTTCGGAATTTCGCTGCAGCGCGACACCTCACCGAGGGAGTCGATTTTGTCTGTGTCACTTGAAAGTGAACTCTCAACGATGAACTATCAACCACTGACCATTGGAAGAAATTTTCGCATATGCCCACCCGAAGCAGTACCCGCCAACAATGGACGCATCGATCTGGTGATGCAGCGCGGTGCCTTCGGTTCCGGAGAGCACGAAACCACAGAGAGCTGCCTGGAAATCCTTGAGAAAATTCCGGTGGTCAAGGGAGCTCGCATCCTTGACCTCGGCAGCGGAACAGGAATCCTGGCGATTGCCGCATTGAAACTCGGCGCCGGACACGCCATCTGCGTTGACATCGAACCGAACGCTGTAGAAACCGCTCGGCATAATTGCCGACTGAACGACCTCGAAGACCGTGTCACCCACATTACTGGCACTCTTGACAATGTCCTGGAGTCCGGATTCGACCTGGTGCTGGCCAATATCTACGGTGACATCCTTCTCAGCTTGGCCCCCTCCCTCACAACTAAAACCAGACCGGGTGGCAGGCTGCTCCTCTCTGGAATCCTCTGGGAATATAACTTCGACGTTCGTCAGGCCTATGAACGGCAAGGGTGTGTTGTGGTCAAAAACCACTTACTGGAAGAGTTCAGCAGCGTGGAAATGCTCAGAAACTCTGGAGAAAATGCTGCCAGCGATAAATGAAATTCGTCTCAAAAGGTTAATCTGAGCAAAATCATTTGTCCCTGTTCTCAGCCAACACCGACATTTTACCCACTAACGCAAAGAAGCGGGTCGTATGACCCGCTTCTTTGCGTTGATAACGTTGTACGAAACGTCTGATTTTTACTTGAACATCGCTTTCATGAACTCACGGTTGAGTTTGGCGATGAACTTGACATCGACCCCCTTGGGACAGGACGCCTGACATTCATAGTGGTTGGTGCAGTTGCCAAAGCCGCATGCTTTGGCCTCATCAAGCATCGCGGTTACGCGACGATGGGCTTCGACCATGCCTTGCGGCTGCACAGCCAGCTGGGCCACCTTGGCGCCGGTGAAAAGCATTGCCGAGCTGTTCGGGCAGGAAGCAGCGCAAGCCCCGCAGCCAATGCACTCGGCAGCGTCCATGGCGTAGTCGGCAACTTCCTTGCCAATCAGAATGGCATTGCCGTCGGCAACGCCCCCGGTGTGGCAGGACGTGTAACCGCCAGCCTCAATGATACGGTCATAGGCACTGCGATCGACCACCAAGTCCTTGATGACCGGGAAAGCACGGGCCTTCCAAGGCTCGATGAAGATATCATCGCCATCCTTGAACTCCCGCATGTGAAGCTGGCAGACCGTGGTCCGCTCCTGGCCACCATGGGGAACACCGTTGATCACCTGCGAACACATTCCGCAGATTCCCTCGCGGCAATCATGATCGAAGGCGATGACATCCTTACCTTCCACAGCCAAGGCCTGGTTGACATCATCAAGCATTTCCAAAAACGACTGGTCAGGGCTGACATTCGGAGCCTCGAGAGTCTCCAGCCTCCCCTTGTCGTTCGGGCCGTTCTGGCGCCATACGTGCAGTTTGAGTTTCATTATTTGTAACTCCTTACGGCAAGTTTAACGTTTTCAAACTTCAAAGGCTCCT
>PKTY01000053.1 GCA_002869725.1 Desulfuromonas sp.
AAGCCACCCCCTTAAGAGGCGTCACATCCGAGAAATCGCGCCCCCAGGCCACGGTAATGTGCCGCTCACCGGGAAGTTGATTGTTGGTCGGGTCGAAATCGAGCCAGCCCTGTTCCGGGTGAAATACAGAAAACCAGGCGTGAGAAGCATCCGCACCGACCATACGCGGCTGTCCGGCCGGCGGGTCGGTTTCGATATAGCCGCTCACATAACGCGCAGCAAGCCCCTGTGAACGCAGGCAACCGATCGCCAGGTGGGCAAAATCCTGACAGACCCCACTACGGTGTTTGAGAACCTCTTTGAGGGGAGTGGCGATAGTCGAAAATTCAGGATCGTATTTGAACTCCTTGAAAATTCGCTGCATCAGCTCATTGACGGCCTCTTTGAGGGTCCTGCCTGAAACAAAAGAGGGCCGGGCATATTCAGCAAGCTTTTCATCAACCGTAACCATTGGCGAATCGAACCGGTACTGGGCCGCAAGATGTGACTCCGGGACATTGGCATTGGCTAGCCACTGTCGAACGCTTTCCCAGTCCATACAATTTTGCCGATCTCCCAGGGGAAATGGCTTCACATCGACAACACTGACGGCTGTGACCGTCATCTTGTCATGGGGCTCGACAATAGAGAAATAATCCGTTCGGTTTCCAAAATAATCAAGGCGCTGATAGAGATCAACCGGCACAGGGTCAACCTGAATAACGGAGGAACGCACAGACTGGTTGGGGAGTTGCCGGGGCAGCAGGCGTGCTTCATTATAACAGAGAGCTACCCGTGATTCGTAGATGAACTCGGTTGTGTGGGTAAGCCGGTATTTCATACGTCCTCATCTTGCAGCTGTGGAGACAATTGATGACAAGGGCGAGAATGACTGAAATAGTTTGTTGATATTTCATCGGAAAGCCGCCACAGACTTTCCGCCTGGCTTGCCAGCAGATCATCAAGGACGCGATAGAGCCCCTCTTCTTTGTCGAGCACAGCCAGCTGAGAAGCATCGGCCAACCGTAACGAGGTGTAGGCCGCCAGCAAGCACCGCTGATCGGCAGTGAGCCGTGAGGAATGGCTGGCTCGTGGCAGAGCAGTGACATGCTGCTGCAACAGGTTGAGCTGGTAGGCCAAAGAACGCGGATGATCAGAATCGATCAGGAGCAGCTCCAGCACCGTCGGCAGATGCATATAAGAACGGTAACGCCGGCGATAGGTGTTCAAACTGTCACAGATGACCAGCAGAGTCTCCAGTAGCTGTTTCTGCAGAGAATCGTGCTGAGAAGGGACCAGCGTAGCACGCAGCAGAGAAATCAGGCTCAAGCCCCTTTCCAGCCTGCGGCCGATATCGATCATGATCCATCCTGGCTCCCGCATCATACTTTCCGAAGTCAACCCACCAAAGGCGACCAGCTGCATAATGAGGTGGTCGAGGCGATCCTGAGTCCGATATTTATCAAAACCAGGAGTTTCCAGGTCATTGAACCAGTCTGACTGAATCCCATCGATAAGCCGCCACATTTCCGTCGGCCAGTGATCGCGAACCGTCATGGCCGTCTGGCTGAGGGCGACAAGAACAGCAGCAAGACTCCCTGCCCGCTCCTTATCCATCTGCAAAGACCTGAGTTCAGCCTGGGGTTTTTTAAGGAGTAGTTCAGCACCTTCTCCAACAAAACCCGGATATGTTGAGGTCAGATGAGTCAACGCGCGCAACAGGTTGTTCAGGAAGGCGACAGGTGGTCCGAGGGTTGCATCGCGAAGCTCTCTCCTGAGCAGAAAAATCGATCTCATCAGCCGCGCTGTAGACTCGGCACGTTCAACGTATCGCCCGGCCCAAAACAGATTGTCCGCCGCCCGGCTCGGTAACGGTTCATTAATGGAGGGGAGCACATCGTCAGGCGTCGTCTGTCGCCAGAGGCTTACATAATTAACGGCTTCATGCGAGAGGACCCAGGTGTCCTTGCTCAAACCACCAAACTTGTTTGAGACGACCAATTCCCCCTGTTCGCCAGCAATGCGGGTCAACCCCCCAGGCAGGGCAACATAACCGTGATCGCTGGCAACCAGAAATGACCGCAAGACGGCGTGACGAGGTTCGACCCAGCTATCGGCCAGCGATGGAGCCGTTGAAAAACTGATCATTTCCTGACCAATATACAGGTGAGGCTTCTGCAATATCTTCTCGCGCAGGGCCTGAAGCTCATGCTGAGTCAACTGGGCTCCAAAGATGGAGCGATAGCTTCGCCTGCGATGAATTGTCTTAATGACAAGCTTGTCGAGGTTTTCGAGAACAAAAGTACGTTCACGCTTCTGACCACACCACCAGGTCGCCACCGAGGGGAGCTTGAGATCCTCGCCAAGCAGGTAGCGGGCAATCCCAGGCAAAAAGGCCAACAGACCAGGGTTATCAAGAACGGCACAGCCCAGGGGATTGGCAATTGCCACGTGACCAAGGCGGGCTGCCTGCACAAGGCCGGCAACCCCAATCTGAGAATCTTCTCTTAGCTCAAGGGGATCGCAGAAAGAATCGTCAAGCCGTCTCAGGATCACATCGACCTGATGCAGCCCTTCGAGAGACTTGAGCCACACCCGGCCATCGCGCAC
>PKTY01000148.1 GCA_002869725.1 Desulfuromonas sp.
CACAGGCGAGCGTGGCCCGTCCCTCTGGGGCCACTTATTCTTGCTGCCGCTGCTTTTTACGCCCGTCTCGGATAACGACTAGCGCTTCTTGTGCATCTCAAGAGTGACGCAGCAAGAAGGGGGGCTTGAAGGAGAAAGCCCCCCCAAGGGTGGTAGCAGCACTGCCGGTCTAGACCCTGTGGGCATGCTGTTCGCAGACAGTACATCTTGCCCTGACAAACCTGAGCCTATAAAAGCCCTTTTCTGCATACTCTTTTGGGCTCGCAAAAGAGTATGGCGTCTGGCGGGACGCAACCCGCCGACTTTGATTTACCCTTTGATTTCAACAAAAACCTCGACCCAACTCCAGAGAATAGCCCGACCATAAAGGCCGCCCGCAAACGGAAGAATCAAAGTATTTGACTCCCCGCCCCCCCTCCCTTAGACTGACCATCAATTTAATCCAAACATTCGATTTAGCAGACTTTCCCGCATTTATGACAAATTTACCCTCCGACATATCCCCGCACCCTGACACCATCCGCATCCTGCCGCTTGGCGGTCTGGGTGAAATCGGTCTGAACATGATGACCTTCGAGGCACAGGGGCAGATCGTCGTGGTTGACTGCGGTTTGATGTTTCCGGAAGCCTACATGCTCGGCATCGACCTGGTGGTCCCCGACATTGCAGCGCTGACAGCCCGGGGTGTCCCGGTAACGGCCCTACTGCTCACCCATGGTCACGAGGATCATATCGGCGCCATCCCGTTCCTGCTCGAAGCACTCGGCAACCCGCCGATCTACGGCACGCCGCTGACCCTTGGCCTGCTGCGCGGCAAACTGGAAGAACACAAGCTGATCGGCAAAGCCGACCTGCGACCGGTGCAACTCCGCCAGGAGATCGACCTGGGGTCCTTTCAGGTTGAGTTTTTCCGGGCGGCACACTCGATCGTCGATGGTTGCGGTCTGGCGCTGCGGACTCCGGCCGGCCTGGTTGTGCACACTGGCGACTTCAAACTTGACCCGACACCTGTCGATAACCAGCCGACCGACCTGGGCCGGTTGGCCGATTACGGCGAAGAAGGCGTGCTGCTGCTGCTGGCCGATTCAACCAACGTCGAGCAGCCCGGGCAGACCTTATCGGAGCGCACAGTTGGCGAGGCGTTCGACGCCATTCTGCCCCACTGCCGGGGAAAGGTGTTCGTCGCCACTTTTTCTTCCAACATCCATCGCATCCAGCAGGTAGTCGATGCCGCTGCCAAAGTCGACCGCAAACTTCTGGTCAGTGGTCGTAGCATGGTCAGTAATATCGCCATCGCCCGACAGCTTGGTTATCTGAAAGTTCCGGACGACATGCTGATCACCCTGGGGCAGCTGCGAGACCTGGATCGGGACAAGGTACTGGTCTTGACCACCGGCAGCCAGGGCGAACCGATGAGCGCACTCTCGCGCATCTCCCTGGACGATCACAAGCAGCTACAACTGGAGCCAGGCGACACGGTGATTCTCTCGTCCAAGTTTATCCCTGGCAACGAGAAGGCAATCTCCGACCTGATCAATCATCTCTACCGACGCGGCGCCGAGGTCCATTACGAAACCACCAGCGAGGTGCACGTTTCCGGACACGCCTGCCGCGAAGAGTTGAAAACCGTTCACAACCTGGTCAGGCCAAAGTATTTTGTGCCGGTCCACGGCGAATACCGGCACCTGGTCAAACACCGCCAATTGGCGATGGAGATGGGGCTCGCCGCTGACAAGGCCCTGTTGCTTGAAAATGGCCAGCCACTGCTGCTGTCGCCGAACGGCCACACCCTGGAAGAGCGGGTCGAAACCGGTCGAGTCTTTGTTGACGGCAAGGGCGTGGGCGACGTCGGTGAAATGGAACTACGGGATCGCAGTCACCTGGCCAACCACGGCCTGGTGTTGGTGTTCCTGGCGATGAACCAGGACAACGGCGCCATTGTCTCCGGGCCGGAGATCGTCAGCCGCGGCTTTGTGCCGGAAGAGGACAGCACCGAACTTCTCGACGAAGCCCGGCAGCTGGTCTGCGACATGCTGGCAGAGCGCAGCCGTGCAATGCTCTCTGACTGGGAGGAGCTGCGCGTCGAGGTCCGCAAGACCCTGCGCCGCTTCTTCAACAAGAGGATGGCTCGCCGGCCACTGATCCTGCCGGTGATTATGGAACTTTAAAGACAGTGGACGGTTATCTGCTGGCAATTGTCAACGGCAGGCAGTATAACCCCTTGAGCACATTTTCTGACCGCTGAACACTGACCACTGACAGCTGGACTCTCTATGACTTTTGTAGACGCAATTCTGTTAGGCCTCCTGCAAGGAGCCACTGAATTTCTGCCGGTCTCTTCCTCCGGCCACCTGGCTCTCGCCCAGAACCTGCTGGACGATTTCGCCCAACCCGGTCTGGTGTTCGACATCCTGCTGCATGTCGGCACCATGGTCGCAGTGATCGGCTATTTCTGGCGTGACCTGATCGGCCTGCTTACTTCGCCCTGGCGCCGGGGCGACACGGCTTTGATCCAGCGACGCATGCTGCTGCTGATCATCCTCGGCTCCATTCCCACGGCCATCATCGGCTTGACCTGCA
>PKTY01000223.1 GCA_002869725.1 Desulfuromonas sp.
ACTTATTGACCTCTCTCTTCGGCGGCCCCAGCCATCCCAAAAGGATCTGTCGACTCTGCGCCCCTGCATTCCTACAGGTTTGCTCTTATCGGAGAGTTATTTAGTTATGTTTATTTCTACATGAAATATCGGGAAACTGTCAACACAAACATAAACTCATTATACAAAATTAATCTATATAAAGAAGGGCTTCAGCCAAGCAACAACCCACCGCCCCAGAACAGTGCCATACCGACAAACACGGTACCGCCAAGGGAGCGGGTTTTAACAGCGAACAGCAAAGTTGGGATTGCGACCCAGAGGTCGAGGCGGGTCAGGGTAAAGACTGCGGGCTCACCGGTCACGAACAGACCGGGTGCCACCAGCGCCGCCAGTATGGCAACGGGAATCTGGCCGAGCCAGTCGATCAGCCCTTGCGGCAGGCGGCGTTGCGCCAGAGCGACCAGCGGTAGCATGCGCGGCAGGTAGGTTACCAGCCCCATGCCGATCAACAGCAGCAGGTAGTCGGGATAAGTCATGCCGTTCCCTCCCGGCCAGAAGGCTTGCGGCGCTGCAGCAGGTAGCCGATGCTGGCGGCGACAACCGCCGCGATGACGGCATGGCTGTCACCTGGCAGGTAGAGGACACAGAGAACACTCACCGCTGCGGCCAGTATGGCCGTAATCACATGAATACGGCTCTGAAACTGCAGGACCAGCAGCGCCAAGAACATCGCCGGCAGGGCGAAGTCGATGCCGAAGGCACCGGCAGGAATCAGACTGCCGACCAGGCAGCCGGTCACCGTCGCGATAAACCAGACGCCGTTGGCGCTGTGGTGCACCACCAGGGCGCGCCAACGGTCCCATTGCCCGTCGCGGAAACGTGCCATATTGACGGCAAAACTTTCGTCGTTGACACCGTAGGCGAACAGCATCAAAAAGCGCTTGCTGATGCCATGCAGGTGGACGGCCAGGGCGGAACTCATCAAGACATGCCGGAAGTTGACGACGAAGGTGGTGGCAATGATTGCTCCGGGCGACGACCCGGCGGCCAGCATGGCGACCGCAATGAACTGGGCACTGCCGGCAAAGACCAGCAGCGACATCAGGGCCATATCGAGCGGAGTCAACCCCGCCTGGCGCGCCAACACACCGAGCGCCATACCGATCGGGAAGTAGCCGAGACAAATCGGCCAGGCCGCGGCAAAGCCGTCATAGAGAACGGCCTTAGTCTCTGCTGACCGGCTCATCATGTGTCAACTCTTCCCTTGCGGGTGCTCTGGTGTCCCCAGATGACACCGCCGAGAATCAGAACTGCGCCCAGCCCGACTCCGGCAGTCAGTTGTTCGTCGAGCAGCAGAATCCCACCGGCCACGCCGACCAACGGCAGTGCATAAAGCAGGTTGCAGGTCACGGTCACACCAAGCGCCGGAATTGCCTGGTTCCAGAAGTGGTAACCGAGTGCCGAACAGAGAGTGCCGAGAAAGATCACGCCACCCCAGGCGGCCACCGACGGCCAGCCGTAGGGGCTGAAAACCATCTCGCCGATCGCACCCGGCAAAAAGGTCAGCAGGCCGATCAGCATAATGATCTGGGTGACCTGAAGGTTCGGATAGCGTCCGGACGTTTTTGCCACCAGGAAAGAGTAACAGACCCAGCTGCCGACGGCACCGAACATCAGCAGGTCACCGAACAGGGAGGCTTCGCTATCAACACCTGGACGAACCAGTATAAACACGCCCGCCAGGGCCACACAGGCCGCGAGCAGCGTCTGCCACGCCAGCCCCTGCCGTCGACGCAGGGCCGCAACCAACTCGGTGCAAAGCGGGATGGTGGCAATAATCAGGGCGCCATGCGATGCCGTGGTGTACTTCAGGCCGTAATTCTCAAACGCGAAATAGATGGTGACGCCAGTCAACCCAAGCGCCAGGAGCGGCAGTCTGTCCTGCCGGGCAATCGGTCGCCACTGGCTGCGCACGAACGGCCAGAGCAGAACCGAGGCCAGAACGAAGCGAGAACAGGCCAGTCCCATCGGCGGAATTTCCTGGACGGAGGCGCGGATCACAGCATACGACAGTCCCCACACGACAATACAAAACAGGGCCATGCACAAAGGCCAGAAAGTCGACGCGGAAACCACGCTGGTGCCTGATTGTTTTTTTTCCGTTTTCATGCCGCTGGCACCTTATTACGTCACAGGAAATCGAATGCAATCCAATATAGTCATGGTCTGTGAAAAGCGATAGACACAGTCTGCCACTTAATTGTGAGCCACAGATACAATCTGGCTGACCGTGAGGTTCTCAGCTCATCGCTCACCAAACCCTTTCTCACGCCCGCTCGCTTCACTCGCTCAAATCCGCAAAGTTCGCCAAGCAAACACAATCAAGTCAAAGGTTTTGTTTTAAAGATTTTCGCTGCGGACTTTGCGGACTCCGCGTGAGATGCTTTTGCTTTTGATTAAAAAAAACTCCGTGCCCTCCGTGGTGAATTGTCCTGTTTCACCAATAAAAAAGGCGCCACGAAGGCGCCCTTTGAGATTCCTGGAACGCGCTTTCGGTCAGAGCACCTGGTTCAGGAACA
>PKTY01000155.1 GCA_002869725.1 Desulfuromonas sp.
ACCCACACCCCCTCCTTGCGTAAAGCATCGATAGTGCGAGCGAGATTTGTTACCTGACACAATGGCACATGCTCTAAAGCACCGGCAGAAACCTTATCGACCACTCCAGTTACCGGACAAGCACGATCCTTGGGCACGATCACCCCATGACACCCGGCACCGTCGGCGCTACGCAGGATTGCGCCGAGATTATGCGGGTCAGTAATACCGTCCAGTATCAAAAAAAAGGCGGGTTCTTTCGAGGCTCGCCATAGAGTTAGCAGTTCATCAAGGGAAAGATAGCTAAAGGGCTCGACTTCCAGCACAGCGCCTTGATGATGACCATGGCCCACCAGACGGTCGAGTTCACGCCGGTCCCGGCGGCTCACCGTTACTCCAACACTCTCAGCTTCTTGCTGCAACTGCACCAGACGGGCCGATTTGCTGTCCCGCTGCAGAATCAAAGCCAAAGGGCGACGCCGTGAGCTGCACAGTCCTTCGCTAACAGCATTGATACCATAGACCAGGTCAGCCACGGGCAACCTCATCCAAGGACCGGGCTATCTCTTCAAGAATCGCTGTGGCTGCTACCTGCGGATCGGCGGCTTTGGCAATCGGCCGGCCGACCACCAGATAGTCCGCACCGGCGGCGATAGCATCCGCCGGCGTGGTGATACGCTTTTGGTCGTCGACAGAAGCAAAGGCCGGCCGCACCCCGGGGGTAACGATCACAAAGTCATCGCCGCAGGCGCGCCGGATCAAAGGCACTTCCCGAGGCGAAGCTACTACACCATCGAGACCGGCCTGCTGGGCGAGCTTGGCCAAATGCGGCACCATCTCCTCCACCGGCCGATCGATACCGACCGCACGCAAGGTCTCCTGATCACTCGAGGTCAATATGGTTACAGCCAGCAAGATGGGACGTTGTATTTTTTCGGCAGCGCAGCACTCGTCCACGGCAGCTACCGTTTCACGCATCATGGTTGGCCCGCCAAGAGCATGCACGTTGACCATCTTCACCCCGAGACGACAAGCCTCTACGGTGGCTCGAGCCACTGTGTTGGGAATATCGTGATATTTCAAATCGAGAAACACCTGCCCGCCTCGCTCCTGAATGCGCCGAACAATATCAGGACCGCAACGGGTAAACAGTTGTTTGCCAACCTTGAACAGACCCACTTTGTCATGCAACTGTTCCGCCCAGCGCTCCTCGGCGGCACAGGAATCAACATCCAAGGCAAAAATAAGCCGTTTTTGCGCGGCGTCAATCATGATTTTCTCTCCAGAATATTTTTGATCCGCCGAGGGATCTCCTGAACTCGCTGTAGCAATTCGGCGGATGCAGCGCTGCCAAGATCGCGGCGGGCCGCATGGCATTCCATATAGACCAGCTCACTCAACGCTTCAGCAAGCAGCTTCTTCTTGTCCCGCTCTTCAAGCCCGGCCAAATTGGCCAAGATCCGCCCCCCGTCTACGGAACCGTCATCAAGCAGTGCGACATCGCGAAACACGTAAGAGAAAGGAGAAGGAACAGCCCTCAAAAAATTGCGTAATTCATCGTTGAACCGTGGGTTATTCTCGGCAATACGGCGATAGAGAAGAACCAGCACACCATTGAATACCTTCAACATCTCGCCGATATCACCACCAATGGCAAAGGACGGAGCATCCTCAATACGAACCAGACCCTTGCCCACCAACTGGTGCAACAAACGCAAACCATCGAGCTCGGCTACGCCACTACGCCGCAACACCGACTTAACATTGAGCCGGCCTCGCCCAATAACCTCGAGCATGGACTGTTCTTGTTCGCTGAGATTTGCAGCCTCTTTCTCCGTGGGCATGGGAATTGTTTCCAATGAGCGAATCTGCCGCATAAACAGTGCTCGCTCGTCGATTCGCCGCAACCCTTCCATAATGAGGTTTTGGGTGCTCGTGGAAAGCCGTACCGCCTGATCCTCTTCGACTTCCCTCTCTTCGTAATAGAAACTGCCTTCATTGGCCAGGAAGAGATTATAAATACTCACCTCTACCTGATAACGGCTGGCGAGCCAGAGATCCTTAGCGGTAATAATCTTCTTTTCCACCAGACACTTGCCGATCTGGACCTGACTGCCCGCCAACTGACGGGCCTTGTGCAGAGCATCCCGATCGAGCTTACCCTGGTCGTAAAGGATTTCGCAAAGGTGCTCTTCGGCAAAGGTGCTGGTAGCAAAAACGATCTCGCCCAGCTTGAAATAGACCTCCTTGCGACCACCTTTCAACTCCAGACTCAGAACCCCGGTTTTGCGGAACATATTAAAAAAGGACATTAAATCGACCAGGGCGACATCACCCAGTCGACCGGCCATCTGCACCTTATTTTCGGGATCGATTACCAGCAAGTGACCGGGACTATGCGAAGCAAGCTCCAGGGAACGGCCACCAAGTTCCTTCGCCGCATAAAAGGGCAGTGCCAATCGCCCACTGCTATCGATACTGGTTTGTTTCATGACATGTTCCTTTCACCCCTTGTCCCGCAGGGACCACGCATCCTTATCGGGTCAGGGCCTGGCGAACCTGTTCTGCAAGACGTTCAG
>PKTY01000187.1 GCA_002869725.1 Desulfuromonas sp.
ATAGCTGGTGTAGTCGATCGCAACCGTGCCGGCAGATCCGGTTTTCGGTACCGGGTCGAGGGCGACCTGCTTTTTCAGGATGAAATAGTTAGGGTTGTCGTCAGCATCATATGCATGACCGTCGTGACAGGTCATACAGCCTACGCCCGAACTGCGACCGTGCTGAAGGTAGTCGTGGCAAGTCATGCACAGGCTTTGTCCGGCATTCTCGCGGCCTTCGCCGTCGAACTTGAGCAGCTTGCCGTCGCCGGCGCTGAGGTTGTTGGCGTCAGTTTTGCCGTCGGCGGTTGCGGCATCAGAATCAACCCAGTGCACGCCGTGGCAACTCGAACAGGAGACCTTGACATCATCGATCAGGGCAATAGTGCCCTCGGTGCCGAAGTTGTCTGGAAGCGCCTTGAACTTGTCCGGGTTGGCTGCGGCCAGGGTCGGGTAGTCGGCATGCATCGGGTGGGAGCCGAGGCCGTGATTGCCGGTCTGGTTCCACGTGGCATGACAGTCGAGGCACGACGCATCGGTCTTGTTGACTCCCAGTTTGAGCAGCTTCGGGTTGCTGGTGTCACCGTGCGGGTTGTGGCAGCGGCTGCAGGTCACCTGGCCGTTGGCCCAGCCAAGATTGAAGCGGAAGTTGGTCGGCGGGGTCGCCCCGGCGGCCGGTTGATTGTCACTCGAGCCTGCAAAGTAGTGCGAGGTTTCGGCGTCAGCGGCATCATTGGAGCCCATGGCATCGCTGCCGTCGCCGGCGGCAAAGGTTGCTGTGATCGGGTTGGAATCAGTACCGTCGGAGCGCTGGTAAGTCTTGCCTTCATTGCCGGGGTAGTGGCAGTCAAGGCAGACATTAAAAGTCATGTAGGGGACTTGTTCGCTGGTGTAATCCTGATGGCAGAACACGCAGTCGAAATCATGCACCATGCGGGCCTGCGCCATCTGTGTCAGCAGGATGCAAAAGGTCAGCAAAATCTGGATGATGAGGAGCTTTCTCATCGTCACAGCCCTCCCTTGGCGTCAAGACCGGCCAATTCTCCGACAGTCTGTGAGCCTTTAGTGCGCCATATGTCTGAAATTGTTAGAAAAATGCAGGCTTTTAAAATGCATAAATTAAGCCATCTTGATAAACGCTGGCGGAAACGCTTCTGGCGTGGGGGCTGAGATGGCACGAGTCGTATGGAAATTCTCACGACTATGCGGTTCAACGGGTCTTTCCCAGTCAAATCACGGAATTTTCTCGAGGGCGTCAGGAGGCCGTTTGCTTGTGTGAAGAAGATTTGTCAGGCGTCGAAAATATCGCTGATCACCTCTCTTCCTCTTCCCTGATGAGAGACACACTTCAATGCAGCGGCATCATCTTTCCGGCAGACGTGTGCTTCAGTTTTTCTTGCCCCCGGCTTGGTCCTGGGGAAATTTTGTCGTACTCTTATAGCTGGAGGTGGATTTGATGCGCACGACGCGGCCATTTCGGAATGGGCTCGGATTTCTGCTTTTGGCAACAGTGCTGCTGGCGGCGGCCTGTGCTCCCCGTCCGGTCGGGCGCACCATTGCTGACTTGCAGCAACTGCCGCAGGACCCGACCGTCTATCTCAACCCGGCGACGGCCGACCGCTCCCTGCTGCCGACAGACGAGCAGCAGCAACGAACGGATCATTTTCTACAACAGTTTTTCGCTCCCTGGCAGGCCAGCGCCCCGCTGGAGACGACCCGCAAGCCTTTCTGGGCGGTTGACTGGCTGCGGAGCGCCGCGGTCTACGGGATGAACCTGCAGCAGGTTGCAGAGAGCTTCTCCGAGGAATTGATCGCCAGAGCTGATCTGGAGGGTTATCCCAGCCTCGACCGCAAGGCGATCAGTCTGCGCCGTTGTAACCTGCGGGCGCTGCCCACCCGTCAGCCGCTTTTCAATGATCCTGCTCGTCCGGGCGAGGGCTTCCCCTTTGATGGCCTGCAGCACTCTGCCTTGCCGGCCAACACCCCGCTGCATGTCACGCACCGCTCAGCCGATGGCGCCTGGGTCTTTGTCGAGACCACCCAGGTGTACGGCTGGCTGCCGGTCACGGAACTGGCCTGGGTCGATACCGATTTCATGAAGAGGTTCGCGACAGGTCACTATCGGGTGGTGATCTTCGACCGGGTGCCGGTGGTCGATGTTGACGGAACCTTTCGTTTTCAGGTGAACATTGGCAACCTGTTGCCAGCTGTCAGTGCAGAGAACCCAGAGGTCCTGATCGCCATTGCGGATGCGCAGCGCCAGGCGCAGCTGGTCACGGCGCAGTTGCCAGTCGGTCAGAGCGCAGCCTTCCCCCTGGTGCCGACTCAGCGCCAGATTGCCGCTCTGGCAGCACCGATGCTGGGGCAGCCGTACGACTGGGGCGGTCAGCTCGGCCACCGCGATTGCTCCGCCACCCTCCAGGACCTGTTTGCCTCCTTCGGCATCTGGTTACCGCGCAACTCGTCGAAACAGGCGCTGCAGGGCAGGGTCATCCCCCTCCTCGACCTGGCGCCCGCCCAGCGTGAGCAGCGGCTGCTGGCCGACGGTGTCCCCTTCCAGACCCTGGTGGCCATGCC
>PKTY01000072.1 GCA_002869725.1 Desulfuromonas sp.
CGCCGAGATCGGCCACCGGATTATCCATCTGCATCTGCATGACAACACCGGAAAAGGGGATGAACACCGTCCGGTCGGTGAAGGGGATATCGACTTCGATCAGCTCTTCTCCCTGATTCATCGCCTCGATACAACGCCGAGCATGACCCTCGAGGCGCATACCCTCGAGGAGTTGGATCGCTCCCTGGTCAATATCGAACCTTTCCTTAGGCGGTCATAACTGCGATACTGAATTTCGATTTTAGTTGTTATTAGTTTAGGGAAGGAGGGTAGGACGAGTGAAGACATCGACTGTTAAGGCTGATCTCACCGCAACGTTCATGGTGACAAAAAAACTATCCCTTTATCGCATGATGATTTACGGGCTCCTGTTCGTTGCGCTTAGCGGTTGTGTCGAGAGCGGAGCCCCTTACTGGCAGCAGGGCGCCGCAATGCTCGACTCCATGGCGGGACAGGGACAAGCCCTGACCACGACCGAGATCAGCCAGGGCCTGCGCGAAGCGCTGCGGGTCGGCACGGCCACCGTCTCCTCTCAGCTCGGTCGCAAGGACGGCTTTAACCTCGACAGTGCTGTTCATATTCCACTCCCGGACAAACTGCAGCAGGTGCAGGAGACACTTGAAAAATTCAATCTCTCCTACCTTCTCGACGACCTTGAGCTGAAGATCAACCGGGCGGCCGAGGCGGCGGCACCAAAAGCAAAGTCTCTGTTCTGGAGTGCAATCAGGGAGATGACCCTGAGTGACGTGATGAATATCTACAACGGCCCGGACGATGCCGCGACCCGTTATTTCCAACAGAAAATGACGCCTGAGCTGGCGCGGGCGATGCGTCCGGTCATCAGCAATTCCCTCTCCGAGGTCGGCGCCATCCAGTCCTACGACCGTGCGATCGACAAATACCGTCAACTCCCTTTCGTTCCCGACGTCAAGGCCGACCTGACCGGCTACGTGACCGAAAAGGGGATGGACGGAATCTTCCACTACCTGGCTTTAGAAGAAAAGGCCATCCGGCGTGATCCGCTTAAACGGACGACGGAACTTCTGCGCCGCGTCTTCGGACCCTGATTTCTAGAGCTGACTGACCCGGTACCCCTTCTGCTGCAAAAGTTCAACAACGCTCCCTGCCCCGGCCAGATGGGCGGCGCCGACGACCACCATTGCCGTCTGTTTCATCTTGAGCAGTGATTCAACCTTGACGCTCCACTTGCGATTACGTCGATCGAGCAGAAGCTCCTTTAATTCCGGCTCGGCGCGCATACTGCCGTTAATCAACCGGTCAAGCTTCTCAGCATCTCCGAGCCGCCAGGCGGTAACCATGTCATTAAATAGGGTCGAGACCTTTTGCAGGTCGCGCAGGGTCTGCTCGACCAGTACGTTTTGATCGAGCGCATCAAGCCCGATCAGGGTACCGAGATGATCGTCGACCGACTCCATCTGCAGGATAATCTTGCCCTGTCGTTTAGCCCTCTCCATGAAATGCTTGTCGAGTCCGAACTGAGGACTGAAACCGAGCTTCTGCATCTCGATGACCGAGAGGGTCAGGCAGAGCATCCACGGTTTTAACCCGCCCAGGTTCTCGATGGAGAGCCCTTGTCCATCGAGATAACGCTTTAGTTTCCCATATGTTTCCGTTGCAAGCACGGTCTTGAGGCTGTTTCCCGGCTTAAAGGAGGCCGCCAACAACAACCGCTGCTGAACTGCCGGACTCTGTATCTGTTCGAGGTCGGTCTCGAAGGCGATATTCTGACTTTCGCTGAAGATGCGGTCATATATTTGAGGGAGGGGGTAACTTTGTTGATTGAGCAGATGGATCGATCCGACCAAATAGACCGTACTCGCACCGTTATCGACCTTCCAGATCGAGTGCTTGTCGGCAGCCAATGCCTTCGACTGCAGACAGAGCAAAAGTATCAGTAGCGCGAAGAAGCCTCGAATTGCCGTTTTGAACATCGTCACCTCTTTTCGTGGCCTTGTATTGAGGAGTGAATTTTATCAAAATAAAAAAGGGCGATCCGTCCGGATCGCCCTTGTCATGCTTTTTACCAGTTCCGAATCAGTGGCCCTTGCCGGCAACCTGGATCCGGATAACCGCTCTTTCCAGAGCCGCTTCCATGACCTTGAAGTCCTTGTCTTCGGGACTCAGTTTCTTCAATGCTTCTTCGGCCCGGCCGAGAGCTTCCTTGGCCCGCTCCAGGTCGATCTGGTCAGCCGGCTCGGCGGTTTCGACCAGAACCGTGACGGTGTCGTCTTCAACCTCGACATAACCCCAGTTGACCGCCACGTGGAACGACTCGCCGTCCTTCTTGTAGGTCAGTTCGCCGACGTTCAGGGTCGTCAACAGCGGGGTATGGCCCGGCAGGATACCGACTTCACCGAGGGTGCCGGGAGCCGAGAGTTCCTCGACGTCTTCGGAGAGAACCCGCTTGTACGGGGTCACCATTTCAAGCTTCAGTTTTTCTGACATCTCAAACGTCCTTTATCTGGGTTCGGGGCTATCCACCCCGCGCGATCAGGCCGCCAGTTCCTTGGCCTTTTCGAGAGCCTCTTC
>PKTY01000306.1 GCA_002869725.1 Desulfuromonas sp.
ACCGGCCAGAGCCTGGGCAAGACCTGCACACCTTCAGGTCGAGGTAACCACCCACTGCAACCTGAAATGTGTGATGTGCTCTCATGCCAGCCTGATCAAAACGCCCCAACACATGACTCTTGCCGCATTCCAGCAAATATGCAGCAGAGTGCGACCTTGTAAAATTGCCCTGAGCGGTATCGGTGAGCCCTTGCTTAACCCCGAATTTCTGGACATGGTCCGCTATGCCCGCAAGCAGAACATTGCAACCTTCACCACCACCAACCTGACCCTCATCTCCCGTGACAAGGCGACTGAACTGGTCGCCAGTGGCCTGCAATTAATCAAAGGGTCGATCGACAGCCTCGATCCCGAAACCTATCGGGTCATTCGCGGACAAGACGCACACTGCAAAGTTGTCGATGGTCTCAACAATCTGCTGGAGGCAAGACGACAAGCGGGCACTCGCCACCCATATATCAGGCTCCAATTTGTCATGCAGCAAGCGAACTTTCCGGAAATCCCAGAGGTTGTTGATTTTTGCGCCGAAGGTGGAGTGGATGCGATCTATTTCCAGCCTCTCGATCCGGTTTTCGATCAGCCTGATTGCGAACAACGGTTAGCCGATCTTCCTCGCCACCAATTTCATGCCACGCTGCAACAGGCCTCGGAGAAAGCTTCTGCCTCGAACGTTGTGACCAACCTGCCGTCTTTGCTTCGGGATTTCGGCACCGTCTGGCGCAAGTACCAGGTTACCGATCAAGCATATAGGGAGACGGGATCCTGCATGATGCCCTGGACTTCCCTCTACATTGCCGTCGATGGCGGGGTGCGACTCTGCTGCGCCTTCGCCTCCAGCCCGGAAATGACCTTGGGTAACATCTTTGAGGATGATTTTGAATCGATCTGGAACGGGGCGGCCTACCAGGCGTATCGTCGCCAGTTTGCCAAGGGGCAAAGAGTCTGCACAATCTGCCAGACCTGCCTCGCACCGACTCTGACAGGGCAACTGCGCTCGTCCGGACTGACCCGGCTGATGTTCAGGTAAGGGGATGTCGATGACGCAACAATTTTGCTGCCCCGGCTGTTTGTCTCAAAAGACAGAGCTCGACCGGGAGGTCCATGGCTACCGCATCTACCTGTGTGGCAACTGCGAACTGGCCTTTACCTTCCCCCGCCCCACCTTGCAAGAGGTGGCCGATTTTTATCACGGTCTTAACCTCACAGACGGCCTTTACGGCGGGCAAAAACCGTTCAAACAGGCATTTTTCGCCCTCTGCAATAAAGAGATTACAAAACGTGTCACCTCCGGGAAGCTCCTCGATTTCGGTTGCGGCGATGGCGGGTTCCTCAGGCAGTGCGATCCTCAACACTTTCAACTTTACGGCGCCGACCTGCACCCCGGAGTCGGAGCTCTCTGTCGCCAACAACCGATCGAATTTTTCACCGGAGCAAACGTCGAGACCTCTCTGCCGGATGCCTTTTTCGATGTCATTTTCAGTGCAGCCACCTACGAGCATTTTCTTGACCCAATAGAGGTCACCAAGCAATTGGTCCGGGCTCTAAAACCAGGCGGCATCCTGATGCTGGTCTCGATCCCTAATTACCATTCCCTGAACATCAAACTCGCCATTGAGGACTGGCTGATCAATCGCCCGCCGGCTCATATCAACTTTTTCACCTTGGGCAGCCTGCAAAGGCTTTTGCAGCAGGAAGGACTAAAGGTTCTGCAATGCTGGACTTACGGTTTCAACCTGGAACCTGTCAGAAGGCGGCTGCAAAGAGTGGCGGCCGACACACCGGTCAAGGAGTTGGTGGAACATGGCGGCAACACTCGACTTGCCGGGGGTGACCCTCAAAAGCCAGGACCGCATCACCGCCTGCTGGCCAGACTCTATTATAAATTCCCGTTTTTTGAACTGGGGGACAAGCTGGCCGTGATCGTCAGAAAGCCGTCGTCTTAAAACCACTGCTCGCGCAGGCCAACAACACATCGTCGACCTGGATATCTGAGGATATCTGAGATTGATACCTGAAGGGGGTTGTGCAATCATGCCAAGCAACCACTATAATGCACCCCTAACTCAAAGAAGCACAGTGATGCAACCAACCAGCACCCTCTCCCTGGTCATTCCTCTCTATAACGAGGCGGAAAACATCTCCGCCCTCTGTGAGGAAATCCGCTCACACCTGGGAGACATCGACTATGAGGTCCTGCTGGTCGATGATGGCAGTAGCGACGGATCGTTCGACCTGCTCAAACAGGAGGCAGAAAGGGACAACCGGTTCAAGGTGGTTGGCCTGCGACGCAATTTCGGGCAGTCAGCAGCACTGGCTGCCGGATTCGACATGGCCAGCGGCGCGGTCGTGGTCACCATGGATGGCGACCTGCAGAACGACCCGGCGGATATCCCCCGGTTGCTGGAAAAATTGAACGAGGGATATGATGTGGTCTCCGGATGGCGAAGGGAGCGTAAGGACCTGTTGGTGAGCCGCCGCATCCCCTCTCGACTCGCTAACTGGTTGATCTCGGCAATGACCAGAG
>PKTY01000235.1 GCA_002869725.1 Desulfuromonas sp.
CGAGGCCAAGGAGGCGACCAAGGAGGCTGTTGATACGGTGACCGAGAAAGCAACGGTTGCTGCTGCGGCCACCACGATGGCCGTTGACAAGGCCGTTGAATCAGCCAAGCAGGCGGTCAGCCCCGAAACGGTCGTGCTCGAAGCCAGCTACGGCAATGTCACCTTCACGCACGGCGCGCATGCTGAATCTTACGACTGCACCGTCTGCCACGGTGACGGCGCACCCGCCTCCTTTGATCTCGACAAAGCGACGGCCCACGCTCTTTGCAAAGACTGCCACAAGCAGGAAGGCGCCGGTCCGACCAGCTGCAAGGAGTGTCATGTAAAGTAAGCCGACAGCGCACGAGAATATCGTGGTGGTGCTGACAAACGACAGGAAAAATAAAGCCCTTGATCATCCGATCAAGGGCTTTGCTCATTTCAGTGGAGTGAATTCTAGTTCTAATCCGCACTTTTTGCGACCAGCTCACAACCCCCACGCCCCCTCGATCAAAACGACCTTGATCCTCCCAACCGGAAAACACTTCTCGATAATCGACCAGGTGTTGCAGATCCGTTGCGGCGAGTCGCAATCATGACAGCGGCCGGTCTGGGTGCAGGGAGTGGACATCTGGTGTCGTTTGGCGTTCAGGGGTGCGGCAACACTGCGAACGCGAATAATGGCGCTCTCCAGGTCAGGCACAATCTTGTTCTGACCGACAAACAGGACCACCTTCTTCGGCCCGAATGAAATCGCAGCCGTCCGGTTGCCGATCATGTCGAGGTTGACCAGCTTGCCGCAGGCAGTGACGGCGTTGGAGCCGGTCAGGAACAGGTCGGCGAGCAGCGCCTGGCGGCGGCGCTCAATCATCTCCTGCCGCGACGCTTCCGGATCAAAGGTCTTGATCATCGGAATCGCCGGGTCCGCCAGCAGCTCATCGAGGACCCCGGTTGCTTCCATGGTCATCGAATCTGCCCAGGAAATCAGATCAGCCTTCACGTCCGGCAGGATCTCTTCAAAGAAAATGTACCGGGCCTGCGCCGGGTCCTTGGCGGGATAAACGTCAAAGCCGTTGGCCCTCAGCGCTGCCTGGCACTGCGCCATTAAGGCGCGATTTTCAGACATCAATTCACCCCGAAAATCGGCAGAGCCCGGCCATTCACCATCAACTTGCCCTGTTTGAAGGTCATATTGGACTTCAACTTCTCCCCTTCCCGCACGATGTAATTCTCCACCAACAACATCTCCAACTGCTGCTCGTACTGCTTCAGGACCATCTCTTCGAGCTGTTCATCGGTAAACGCAAGATCCTGCCCCAACTCCCTGGCGGCGGCAACCTGCTTATTGAGGCTGCTCCTGGCCTGAGCCAGCGCGATGGCCCGAACGAAGGTTTCATCGAACAGCAGATTGGCTGTGGCATCGATATTCTGGATGTATTGCAGCATCATCATCGGGTCCTCGAAGTTGACATTCTCGATACCGACAAGTTTGATCACAAAATTGCCGTCCGCATTCCCTTCAGGGGTCACGAGAGAGAAGTTGCGAATGTTCAGCTCAGGATCACCGGCCACCAGTTTGCCAAACAGGTCGACATACATCGGCAGAAGCGTCCCGGCGATGGCGTCGGGATCGAGGCGGCTGGAATCTTTATAGATATCGATGACACTCTGCTGGTACTCGCTCAACGCCTCGGCGTCAAGATTCTTCATTTCGACGTCGATAAAGAGTGGACCATACTTTTCACCATCAATGTAAAGGCCACCAAAGGTCGTGTTTTGCTCGAAGTGCACCAGCTTGCCATCGAAGCGGCTGTTTGAGGTCATCTCCATCTGTTCCAGTTTGACTGTTTCCAGCTCACCGCTCTCCGGCGACGGAATGTTCATCTCCAAATCACCGACAACAGCTTTGCTGAGACCGACATACAGCATCGGCAGGACCCGTTCCAGGTCGAATTCCCCGGAGAAACCCTGACAGGCCATGGAGCCGCCCTTCGGCATGATGAAGGCGATGCTCTGCATGTCGTAGGTGCCGGACATGGCGCCAGTCGCCAGCGAGTAAACCGTCTCGACCTTGAGCCCGCCAGAGCTGATCTCGCCATCTTCCAGTGTGTATTCGAAGGACGGGATCTCGAGCAGACTGTCCATGGTGCCATCCAGGCGAATCCGGGAGATTTCAATGGAATTCTGCAGCGCAGGAATCTCTTCGAGCAGGTTTTCCAGAACATCTTGATCCGGAGAGAATTCTGTCAGGGTGGTTTCCACCAGGGCGATGGCCGGCCCGAAGCCGTAACGACCGGCAGGGCCGCTGCTGTATGGCAGGGGACCATGGTACAGGGTGTGCTCGAACACCAGTTCAACGGTCCGTTCGGTCAGCTCTGCTGCCGACTCACCTTCGGCCTCACCCTCCTCCGGAATGAACACGTCGGGAAAATTGATCTGCATGCGCGTTTGTGCCCTGGATTGCAAAAATCCACGCTCGTAGCTGATATTTGTGAAAGTGACAAAACCGAATTGGGAGGCATCATTCAGCAGGCTGTGATAGTA
>PKTY01000122.1 GCA_002869725.1 Desulfuromonas sp.
GGGGATGACGAAGTAGCCATCTGCCAGACCCTGCATTAGAGCCGAAGCACCGAGGCGGTTGGCGCCGTGCACCGAGAAGTTGGCTTCACCGAGGACGAACAGACCGGGAACATTGCTCATGCAGTTATAGTCAACCCAGAGGCCACCCATCGAATAGTGCGGTGCCGGGTAGATACGCATCGGCTGTTTGTAGGCGTTTTCAGCGGTGATCTTCTCGTACATCTCGAAAAGGTTACCGTAACGCTCGCGGATGGTATCTTCGCCAACCCGGTCAATGGCCGACTGGTAGTCGAGGTAGACACCACGCTTGCCGGGGCCGACGCCGCGATCATCGTCACACTGCTCCTTGGCAGCACGGGAAGCGATGTCACGCGGAGCGAGGTTGCCGAAGGACGGATACTTCCTTTCGAGGTAGTAATCGCGATCTTCCTCAGCGACCTCACCGGCCGGCTTTTCGCAGTCCTCCGCTTTCTTCGGGACCCAGCAGCGCCCGTCGTTACGCAGCGACTCGGACATCAGCGTCAGTTTCGACTGATGCTCACCATGCTGCGGGATGCAGGTCGGGTGGATCTGGGTGTAACAAGGGTTGGCCATGTAGGCCCCCTTCTTGGCAGCCTTCCAGGCGGCGGTGACGCTGCAACCCATGGCATTGGTCGACAGGTAGAAGACGTTGACATAACCACCGGTGGCCAGGATGACCGCGTCACCCCAGTAGCTTTCGATCTCGCCGGTGACCATATTGCGGCAGGTAATCCCCTTGGCAACGCCGTCGACGACAACCAGGTCGAGCATTTCGCGTCGTACATAGAGTTTGACGGTACCGGCCTTGACCTGACGGGACAAGGCCGAGTAAGCGCCGAGCAAAAGCTGCTGACCGGTCTGGCCGCGGGCATAGAAGGTCCGGGAGACCTGGGCACCACCGAAGGAGCGGTTATCGAGGTAGCCGGCATAGTCGCGGGCGAACGGTACCCCTTGGGCGACACACTGGTCGATGATGTTGTTCGAAACCTGAGCCAGACGCCAGACATCTGCCTCGCGGGCACGGAAGTCACCACCCTTGATGGTGTCGTAGAACAGGCGGTAGATCGAGTCGCCGTCGTTCGGATAGTTCTTGGCAGCGTTGATACCGCCCTGAGCCGCGATCGAGTGGGCACGCCGCGCGCTATCCTGGTAGCAGAACGCCTCGACCTGGTAGCCGAGTTCACCCAGAGAAGCGGCAGCGGCGCCACCGGCCAGGCCGGTCCCGACGCAGAGAATCTTGAATTTCCGTTTATTGGAGGGATTGACCAGCTTCGATTCGAAGCGGTGGCGATCCCAGGAAGTTTCTATCGGTCCGGTAGGACAATTGCCGTCGAGTATCATCTAACCTACCCCCTACTTCACGAGGCCGATGACGATTGCCACCGGGATGGAGATGTAGCCGAGCAGAAGCACGACAGCAACCAGCTTGCTGAGGTTACCCATGATCGGCAGAGACTTGTCGTTGCTCAGGCCCAGGGTCTGGAACAGGCTCTGGAAGCCATGGCTGGCATGAAGAAACAGGAACCCCATGGCAATAATATAGACCAGAGCGGGCAGCAGGCTGCTGAAGCCCATGACCACCATTTTGAAGACATCGACCATCCCATGATCGCCCAGCGGGATGTAGATGTCTGGGTTGGTGACCCGAACGGTGAAGTGCAGCAGGTGGTAGATGACAAACGCCAGCATCACCAGCCCGGAGATAATCATGGTCTCAGCCGCGAATCCGGTCTTTAACCGCTTGGTCTGGACGTTCTGTTCCGGAGTGGCTGCCTTGTTTTCAATGGTTAACTGGATGCCGAAAACGATGTGAATAACAAAAGCTGCCAGCATCACCAGCCGGAAGACCCAGACAAACGGCCCCAGGCTGTGCAGCTTCTGCGCATAAGCGTTGATTGCGTCCGCACCCACGAACAACGACGAATTGCCGAGCAGGTGCACGCAAACAAACGCGACCAACACGAAGCCGGTAACGGCCATGATGATCTTTCTGCCTACAGAACTTTGCGTCAGTTGCATGATTCAATCCCTTTTCATGTGATGTTTACCAAATGGTTACAACCCTTAAGAAATATACGGGGCTACCTCGATGACCGGACCGCAACTACGGTTGCGAACCGTCAAATCCGGCTATCGCGGTGGCCCCCGCCAACTGGTCGACAAACCCATTAATGCCACCTTGAAATTGAAAGAGACACATCGGCCAGTTCATCTCTCTCTCCGGGCCCGCTGTGCCTAACAAATGCATACTGTATACAGACGCGGGTATACTAACATCGTTTGTAAAAAAATAAAGGAAAAATTTCAGGAAAAGTTAATCCCTGTCTGCGACGGGGTTGACGGAAGATCGGAGAGATTCAGAGCCCTTGACGGATCAGGAAATCGAGAACCTGACGCAGCGCCTGACCGCGGTGGCTGAGACTATTTTTGATTGCCAGCGGGAGTTCCGCCATGGTGCGGGACTGGTCTGCCAACCAGAACAGCGGATCGTATCCGAACCC
>PKTY01000374.1 GCA_002869725.1 Desulfuromonas sp.
CTGAACGGCGGGTTGGCCGATTTTCTTGCCGCCGCCAGGAGCCTGCTCAAGCATAGCGGTCGTTTTGCCGTCATCTTTCCGGTTGAGCGACTTGTCGAGCTGTTGACCGGGAGGCGTGAGGAGCGGCTCGAGCCGAAGCGGCTGCGCATGGTCCACTCCCGCCGGGGTGACAGCGCCAGTCTGGTCCTGGTCGAGGGGAGAAAAAACGGTCGGGGTGGTCTCAACGTCGAAACGCCGCTCTATGTGTATGAAGGGGAAAGGCGTAGTTACAGCCCCGAGATGCATAAGATCAGGGGGACAACCACTCTTGGTTCAAATGGGTCAGGCTGAATCGCCCTGTCTGCCGGAGTTTTTGGCTTTGGCCAGGCAGGCCTGTCTGGTGAGCAGACTCTCCAGTTCCCAGCGCAGCTTCGGGTCGCAGATCGCTTCGACCATCTGCTCAATCTCCTGCTTTTCCCGACCGTCGAGCGTAACCTGTTGCCAGGGGAGGCTTTGTCGGACCGAAGGCCCGCTTCTGCCTGTGACCTTGCCGCGCTTGAGGAAAATGTCCCGTAAGGGGGCCTCGCCGAGGGCGGCATTGAGCTTGCCCAGGATCTGCGGTTTCATCAGCTGCAGTTGCTGCATCCAGACCGGCTGATCGACACAAACCTCTATAACTCCATCGCGAATCTTGAGGGGACGGGTGTGGGCGGCTATTTGCGGGCCGACTACCGACTCCCAGATCACCAGAGCCTTGGCCTGTTCCAGCCGTTCCTCCAGGCCGAGTTTTGCCAAAAGCTGATCGAGCAGGCCACCGACATGGGCGGCCTTCTTCATGGGGGGGCGGCGGGGTTTACTCATCGGACGTTGTGGCGCCGCAGACGACTACCGATCATCTGACCGGCTACGGCCAGCGCGAAGCTGATCGGGATGATCTGCCAGCCGATATCGTTGGCAAGGCGTAAGCCGACGATGAACGGGATCGACAGGTGAATGTAGACGAACCAGCGCAGCGAAAACTTCGCCACCCCTTGGCGCAGGTAGCCTAAGGGGATATTACTGGCCAGAGCAAAGCCGAGCAGACCAAACAGCGCGGCGTTTAATTCGATATTCAAACCGGATCCTTATGAACCGGGTACTCCCGGAAAATCTCATCCTTATTTTCCAACAGTGTATGCTCCCCCATTCTGTGATGTCAATTGCTGGCGAGAGGTTGTGAGGATTGGCTGTGCTGAGCCTTGAATTGACACCCGGAAAAGGCCGGTGCTAGACTCCCAAGGTTATTTCTTCCATGAAATGAGGCCGCTATGGATCACAAGCAACAGATATTGCTCGATGCCACCAGGCGACTGATCCGGCGCGGTGCCTTTCCGAACCTGGCCAAGCTACTGGTCAAGTCTCATCCCGCTGACATTGCTCACCTGTTTCGTTATCTCGAGCTCAAGGAACAGCGCATCCTCTTCAACCTGATCGGTGAGGCGGAGAAGAGTGCCTACGTTCTTTCGGAGCTCGATCACGACACCGGTGCCCAGCTGCTGGAACAGCTCGATAAAGAGACCATCACCGAAGTGCTGCAGGAGATGGCTTCGGACGATGCCGCCGACATCATCGGCAAGATGCCCGAAGAGTTGGCCGAGGAGATCCTCAACATCATGCACGATGAGGATTCCGAGGAGATCGAGCAGCTGCTTCAGTATGACGAAGACAGCGCCGGCGGCATCATGTCGACCGAGATCTTTGCCCTCGACCAGGGGGTGACGGTGCGTGAGGCGATCGAGGCGATCCAGCAGGCCGGTGACGTGGAGATGGTCTTCTATCTCTACGTGATCAATGAGCACCAGCAGCTGGTTGGTGTGCTCTCTTTACGCCAGCTGCTTACCGTGACGCCGGCCAAGAAACTGCACGAGATCATGACCACCGAGGTGATCAGCGTGCGCATCGACATGGACCAGGAAGAGGTGGCCCGGTTCGTCGAGAAGTACAATGTGCTGGCGATCCCGGTCGTCGACGACCACAACCGGTTGATGGGGATTATCACCGTTGACGACGTGATCGACGTTATCCGTCAGGAGGCGACCGAAGACATCTTCAAGATGGCCGGCGCCAGCGATGAAGAGTTGCTCTACGGCTACAAGGCGTTTAAGATCGCCCGACTGCGCCTCCCCTGGCTGCTGATCAACCTGTTCGGCGGGGTGATCACCGGCTATCTGATGTGGCTGTTCAAGGTGACCCTCAAAGAGGTCATCGCCTTGATTTCATTTGTTCCTGTCATTACCGGCATGGGGGGGAATGTCGGTGGCCAGTCGGCGACCATCATGGTCCGCGGCTTCGCCACCGGCCGGATCGACTTCACCACCCTGCGCCAGGTCTTCTTCAAGGAGGTCCGGGTCGGGATCATCATGGGGCTGGTCTGCGGGCTGACCGTCGGCGCGGTGGCCTGGGCCTTTTCTGTGAGCGGATTGCGGGGTTCACCCAGCAGGCAGATCCCGATCAATCGCGAAAAGGTCACCAGTGCCA
>PKTY01000269.1 GCA_002869725.1 Desulfuromonas sp.
ATCAAGGGAAAGCAAGCTAAAGTCAATTGCTCTGATCGATTTGCTATGGAACTATTCACCATCCAGTTCTGACACTGCACTCAAAGTTCCCCGCCCCTTGTGGGAAGAGCTTCGGGGGAGGGGGCATCCGTCAAATTGACCGGAAGTCTGGAGATCACTCGGGTTTCGACAGGGGAAATAGTTGTCTTACAGGCGAGCAGTTCGACTCCACTTGCCACCGCCTCGCGGAGCAACAGCCCGTATTCGGCGTCGATGCCATCGGCTGGAGTAAATGATTCCGCCTCGCCGCGCTGCACCAGGAAAAAGATAATCGACCGCCAACCGTCACGCACTGCGGCCATCAGGTCACGCAAATGCTTCTGGCCGCGCAATGTCACTGCATCGGGAAAGCAGGCCAGCCCAGGCTGGCAGCAGAGGGTGACATTCTTCACTTCCAGCAGCACCCTCTCCCCCTCTCCTTCGAGCATGAAATCGATGCGGCTGTCGGCGAAGGGAAACTCTCGCCGCACCGCATAACCCTGCAGGCCGTCGATGGCATTCCCCCGCAAAGCTTCCTCGACCACCCGGTTGGCCCGCTGGGTGTTGATATCGACCCAGTGGCCATTCACCAAAACCAACTCCCATGTCCAGGGCAGCTTTCGGTTCGGGTTGTCGCTCCTTGAGAGCAAAAGCTGCTGCCCCGGTACGGCGCACTGCAGCATGCTGCCGGTATTGGGCGTGTGGGCAGTGACGATGGAACCATCGTCCAGTTCGACATCGGCCAGAAAGCGTTTATACCGGCGGACCAGACGACCCGAAACAAGTGGTTGAGGGAGTTTCATAATACTCCGACACAAAAGCCGAGAATTCTAGGCTTCAAACATCGTACTCCTTGGTACTGCACAATCATGAATGCTCCGTCCAATCCCCTCGGACTTTATTTTCTCAGGATAATGCGATATTTTCACATGAGCTGGACGTGTCTGATTGGAGGGCGAGATGAAAACTGGACCTGCCCACATACATGAAATCAGTGTCATTTATGACGCACTGCATAAAGATACCCTGTTTTCATCTGTTTTCAACCAGTTGCCGAATATGGGCCTGGTCGTCAACCAGGACAGAAGCGTTGTATTCATCAATCAGAAACTGCTGAGCGACATCGGGATGAGCACCATCCACGAGGTTCTCGGTATGCGTCCGGGTGAGTTGATTCAGTGTATACACACCAGAGGTCAGGTTCGCTGTGGAGATGCCAGGGGCTGTCGCCATTGTGATGCAATCGCCGCCGTTGAAGAGAGCATGACCAGCGGGGTTGCGGTTACCAAAAATGCCCGCGTTACGATCCAGCCGGAGAATCAAACGGTTTCACTCGACCTGCAAGTCACTGCCACCCCCCTCAAAGTCGACAGTCTCTGCCTGACCATGGTCTTTTTCAGTGATATCAGCTCGCAGAAAAGACGCGAGTACCTCGAAAAGGTTTTCCTGCACGACACCCGGAACACTTTGACGGCACTGACCATGATGGGCGACTTGATGAGTCTCAAGAAACTGCCTGAAGATCTGCGTAACGACCTGCATGCCCTCCAGAAATACGTCAATATGCTCACTGAAGATATTGATGTCCACCAGATGCTGATTGACGCCGAAGCAGGGACGCTCAGGGCCAGCTTTTCAAATTTTCCGCTCCAAGAGATTGTCGATGAGTGCCTCCAGTCGATTGCCAGGTTCGCTCAGATGGCCAGCGTCAAAGTCATGCTTGACCTCGATCACGCCCCGGATTTTCTACACACCGACCGGCGATTGCTGCGCAGGGTGCTGGTCAACACGCTCAAGAATGCGATTGAAGCGACTCCCAGCGGTGGCGAAGTCCGCCTCAAAGTTGTTCAGGACGCATACTGCATCTTTGAAATCACCAATCCGACCCTGATCGATGAGGCAACCAGGGAAAAGATCTTTCAGAGATCGTTCTCAACCAAGGGTGAGGGGCGGGGATTGGGGACCTACAGCATGAGGCTGCTGCGCGAAACCTATCTGGGTGGAGAGATCTCGTTTACCTCGGAGAACCATTGCGGGACATCTTTTCGCATTCGACTCGCTGCAAGCGATTGAGATGTGAAGAGCTGATCTTCGGCTTCTTTGCCATCCGCTGCGAACGTATCAAGATTAGGCTCCCTGTTTTTTCCGGGAGACCCCGCCAGAACATTTACAATCCATGTCGGCTTGCGTATAGTCGTGACTTACATTCTCTCCAAGGAGGCTGCAAACGTGGACAATATTATTGACGGCAAGGCGATTGCCGCTGCAATCCGTGAAGAAATTGCCCAGGATGTCGAAGCACTGAAGACGAAGTGCGTCACCCCGGGACTGGCCGTGGTTCTGGTCGGCGAAGATCCGGCTAGCCGGGTCTATGTGACCATGAAGGAGAAAGCCTGTACCCAGGCCGGAATCTTCTCCGACGAACACAAGCTGCCGGCAGAAACCAGCGAATCAGAGCTTCTTGCCTTGATCGACAGACTCAATCAGGATCAACGCATCGACGGCATCCTGGTGCAGCTCCCCCTGCCCGACCATATTAACGAAAACAAAATCCTTGAAGCGATCTCGCCGACCAAGGATGTCGATGGTTTTCACCCCTACAATGTCGGGCGACTAGTGACCGGTACCCCCTTGTTCCAGCCCTGCACACCTTTTGGTGTAATGAAGATGCTGGAGCACACCGGGGTCGACCTCACCGGTAAAGAGGTGGTGGTAGTCGGTCGGTCGAACATTGTCGGCAAGCCGGTGGCCCTGATGTGCCTCGCCCAGCATGCCACGGTCACCATCTGCCACTCGCGGACCCGCAACCTGGCCGAACAGGTCGGCCGCGCCGACGTGGTGATTGCCGCAGTCGGCCGCCCGGAGATGATCAAAGGCGAGTGGATCAAAGAGGGCGCAGTGGTCATCGATGTTGGCGTCAATCGCGTCGGCGAAAAAAAGCTGGTCGGCGACGTCGAGTATCAGGCTGCTCTTCAGCGGGCCAGCGCCATCACCCCTGTCCCCGGCGGGGTCGGGCCGATGACCATCAGCATGCTGCTCTACAACACACTTTTGAGCGCCAAGCGACGCGCGGCACTCTGAGCCCTGGCGTTACCCTCAGCCCGACACCATGATTATCAGTCAACTGAAACCTCTTGAAGAGTTGCAACAAGCCCTTGCTGACTATGGCAAGCTGTTCCTGGTCGGCTGTGCTGCCTGCGCTACCGCCTGCAAGTCAGGTGGTGAGGAAGAGGTCTTCCAGCTACAGGAATGGCTGGTCGAGGGGGGGCGGTCGGTAACCGGCAGTGTGGTGATCGACGAAGCCTGTCACATCATGCGCGCCGGTCGTGACCTGCGCCATCACAAGCAGGGAGTACAGGACGCTGAAGCGTTGGTGGTGCTGTCCTGCGGGTCCGGGGTGCAGTCGATTTCAAGCAATTCCGAAAAGCGGGTCATCGGCGCTCTCAATTCACTGTTCCTCGGCAATGTCCGGCGTTTTGGCCAGTACGAGGAGAAGTGTTCTCTATGCGGGGAATGCATTCTCAACGAAACGGCCGGCATCTGCCCGGTAACAACCTGCGCCAAGGGCTTGTTGAATGGTCCGTGCGGCGGCATGGAGCATGGTCACTGCGAACTCGACCGGGAGATCGACTGCGCCTGGCACCTGATCTACGAGCGGCTCAAAAAACAGCAGCGTCCTGGCGTGTTCTCTCATCGTGTCCCCCCCAAGAAGTGGGGACAGCACTGCAAGCCCGGTCGACACCGGGTACGCTGACAAATTGAGCCGCTAGCGGTTCCCTTCCCGACAGGCTTTCATGTCAGACTTCTCCCGCCAACTCGCCGCCGGGGCCTTTGTGGTCACAGCCGAGATCGCCCCGCCCAAAGGGACAGCGATCGAGCCCTGCCTGGAGGTTGCCAAAGCCTTCCGCGGCATTACCGCCATCAATGTAACCGACAACCAGGGGGCCAACATGCGGATGGCCGCCCTCGCCCTGGCCATCAAGCTCAAAGAACTGGGCCTTGAGCCGGTGCTGCAGATCACCTGCCGTGACCGCAACCGCCTGGCACTTCAGTCCGACCTGCTCGGCGCAGCGGCCCTGGGCGTGGAGAATCTGCTGATCCTTTCCGGTGACCACAGCCGTTTCGGCGATCATCCCGATGCCCGACCGGTCTTTGATATCGACTCGGTTCAACTGCTCGACACCGTCGCCCGTTTGGCAAGCGGCAGCGACATGTCGGGACACACCCTGGACGGCTGTCCCTGCTTTTTTCCGGGAGCCGCGGTCAATCCGGCTGCTGAGCCTTTCGACCTGATGTTCCAGAAAGTGCGTAAAAAGGTTGCCAGCGGCGCCCGCTTCTTCCAGACCCAGGCGATTTTTGAGCGCGAGGCGCTGGCCCGCTTCATGGACGCGATGCAACCTCTGCAGACACCGGTATTGGCCGGGGTTCTGCTGCTGCGCAGCGCCCGCATGGCCAGATTTCTCAACCAGCATATCCCCGGGGTCAGAGTGCCGCAAGCGATGGTCGATAGACTGGACATAGCGTCCGACCCTGCCGCCGAAGGCCTTTCCATGGCCCGCGAAGCGGTTCGCTGGGCTCGTGACCTCTGTCAGGGAGTCCACCTGATGACTCTCGGTCATGAGGGACAAATCCCGGAGATCCTCGCCTGAAGGAGAGATTGCCGTGAAGAAGACCCCTTTGAATTCCATACATCGTGACCTCGGCGGCCGCATGGTCGAATTCGGTGGTTGGGATATGCCGGTGCAGTACCGCGGGGTGATCGAAGAGCACTTGGCAGTACGCAACGCAGCCGGGCTGTTCGACGTTTCGCACATGGGGGAAATCGAGGTACGCGGCCACCGCTCCCTCGACTTTGTCCAGTACCTGACCACCAATGATGCCGGCCGCCTCGGCGACGGTCAGGTTCAGTATACGGCCCTCTGCTATGCCGACGGAGGAGTGGTCGATGACGTGACACTTTACCGGTTTGATGCCAAGCATTTCATGTTCTGTGTCAACGCCGCCAATATTGACAAGGATTTCGCCTGGATGCAGCAGGTTCTGAGCGAGTCGGCCATGGAGGATGTCAAGCTGGCCAATCTCAGCGACAACTATGCCCAGCTGGCTTTGCAAGGACCGAAGTCAGTGGAGATATTGAGTCGCTTGACAGAGGTTGCGCTCACCGAAATCACCTATTATCATTTCCGAGAAGGTGAAGTCAGCGGCATCCCGATGCTGATTTCGCGCACGGGCTACACCGGCGAAAATGGTTTCGAACTCTACCTCCCGGCGGACCAGGCCTGCCGGACCTGGACGGCTTTACTTGAAGCCGGAGCGGCTGACGGCCTACTTCCGATCGGGTTAGGCGCTCGGGACACTTTGCGCCTGGAAAAAGGTTATGCCCTCTACGGTCATGAACTGACGGAAAAAATCAGCCCTCTCGAAGCCGGCCTCGGATGGATTGTTAAGCTCGACAAGCCCGATTTCGTCGGCAAGACAGCACTGGTCGCCCAGTCCACTTCTGGCATTCCACGAAAACGGGTCGCTTTGCTCATGGAAGAACGCGGTATCCCTCGACAAGGATATCCGGTTTATGCCGGAGACCGGCGGGTTGGAGAAGTGACCAGCGGCACCATGTCACCAACCCTCAAAACCGGAATCGCCCTGGCCATGGTCGCACGCGATCAGCAGACCATCGCGACTCAACTGAAGATTGAAATTCGTAACCACCGCCTTCAGGCCCGCGTGGTGAAACTCCCCTTTATCCCTTGATCTGGTCCGCAAGGAGGACAACATGGAATTTCCTGACGAGCTCAAGTACAGCGAGGAACACGAATGGCTGCTGGCCGAGGAGGACCTGGCGATTGTCGGCATCACCGATTTTGCCCAGGATTCTTTAGGCGACGTCGTCTTTGTCGAACTCCCCGAGGTTGGCACAACCGTCGAGACGGGCAAGGCTTTCGGCGTGGTCGAATCGGTCAAGGCTGTTTCCGACATCTACGCTCCGGTCTCGGGAACGGTCGAAGAGATCAATGAGGAACTGGTCGATGCCCCCGAGATCATCAACACCTCCCCCTACGAGGATGGATGGCTGATCAAGATTCGCATGACCAATAAAGCCGAGGTCGATGACCTGATGGACGCCGAGGAGTACCAGGCTCTGGTCGAAGAGGACAATTAGACCATGCGCTACCTCCCCCACACCGAGACCGATGTCGCGCAGATGTTGGAGCGGATCGGGGTGGACAAGCTGGCCGACCTGTTTTGCGAGGTTCCGCAGAATCTCCGGCTGCGACGTCCTCTCGCCCTTCCCCAGCCTTGCAGCGAAACAGAACTGATTCGCGAACTGCAAAGGCTGGCGGCTCAGAACGCCACCACCGAGACCCACAACTGCTTCCTCGGCGGCGGCGCTTACGATCATTTCATTCCGGCGGCCGTCGATCAACTGGTCTCGCGCAGCGAATTTTACACGGCCTATACCCCCTATCAGCCGGAGATCAGTCAGGGGACCCTGCAGGCGATCTTCGAGTTCCAGACCCTGGTCTGTCAGTTAACCGGGATGGATGTGGCCAACGCCTCGATGTACGATGGCGCATCGGCCTGTGCCGAGGCGGTGCTGATGAGCGTGCGCCTGACCCGCCGCAGCAAGCTACTGATTTCTCGGGCTCTCAACCCCCGCTATCGACAGACCGTGACCAGTTACTGTCGCTATCTGGGGCTGCAGCTCATCGAAGTCCCCTACGGCCCGGATGGACGCACCGACAGCGAGCAACTGTCCAAGCTGCTCGACAAGGATGTCGCAGCCGTGGTTGCCGGCTACCCGAACTATTTCGGGGTGATCGAGGATCTGGCCGCGCTGACCGAGGCGGCCCACGGCGCCGGCGCTCGGATGATCGCCTCGGTGGCCGAACCGATTGCCCTCGGGCTGCTGAAGTCACCGGGAGAACTCGGGGTCGATATTGTCGCCGGTGAGGGGCAGGGGCTCGGGCTCCCCCTCTCGTTCGGTGGCCCCTACCTCGGCTTTTTCGCTGTCCGCCAGCAGGATGTGCGCGGCATGCCCGGGCGACTGGTCGGTGAAACTGTCGACAACAATGGCCAGCGTGGTTTCGTGCTGACCCTCGCCACCCGCGAACAGCATATCAGGCGAGAAAAAGCGACCTCGAACATCTGTTCCAACCAGGGGCTCTGCGCCCTGATGAGCACGGTGTTCATGGCCCTGCTCGGCAAACAGGGGCTGCGTGACATGGCTGAGCAGAACCTGGCCAAAGCCAGCTATGCACGGCAACAGATTGCCGCACTTGGACATTTCAGTCCGGTCTTCGACGGCCCCTCTTTCAACGAGTTCGTCATCCGCGCCAACCAACCCCTGGCGCCACTCCTCGCTGACCTGGAGCAACAGGGGATTCTGCCCGGAATCCCCCTGGCTCAATCTTACCCGGAACTGGACAACTGTCTGCTGGTCTGCGTCACTGAACAGAAGCGTCGTCTGGATATCGATACCCTGGTTGCAGCGCTGGGAGGAGGTGCAGCATGAAAACAATCGGTGCCAGTGGCCTGGTGCTCAATGAAAAACTGCTGTTCGAACACTCCGTTCCCGGCCGCAAAGGGTATAGCCTCCCGGAACTCGATGTCCCACCAGCCTCGCTCCCCGCACCACTCTGCCGCGATCAGATTGCCGGCTTCCCCGAACTTTCCGAGGTCGATGTAGTCCGCCACTTTACCCGTTTATCGACCTGGAATTACGGTGTCGACTCCGGTTTCTACCCTCTGGGAAGCTGTACCATGAAGTACAACCCCAAGGTCAACGAGCTGGCTGCGCGAATTCCGGGATTGACCTCCCTGCATCCGGAGACACCGCCACAGCTGGCTCAGGGGACGCTGAAACTGATCTTCGATCTGCAGCAAGCGTTGCAGGAGATTTCCGGCTTCGAAAAGGTCTCGGTACAACCGGCGGCAGGCGCACAGGGGGAACTGGCCGGCATGCTGGTGATCCGGTCCTGGCATGAAGCCCGGGGGAACAAGCGAAGCAAGGTGCTGATTCCCGACACCGCTCACGGCACCAACCCGGCGACCGCAGCACTGGCCGGTTACCAGGTGGTGCCGATCGCATCCGATGGAGTCCTGACCTTGGGAGAGGTCGCAGCGCACATGGACAGCGAGGTGGCAGCCCTGATGGTGACCAACCCGAACACCCTCGGCCTGTTCGAGACCAGCATCGAAGAGATCTGCCGGCTGGTCCATGAACGCGGCGGTCTGGTCTACTGCGACGGAGCAAATCTCAACGCCCTGATGGGGATTGCCCGCCCCGGCGACATGGGGCTCGATGTTATGCATTTCAACCTGCACAAGACCTTCTCCACGCCGCATGGCGGCGGCGGACCGGGAGCCGGGCCGATCGGTGTGAGTGCCGAACTGGCACCTTACCTGCCGGGGCCAATGGTGGTACAGAACGGAGGAGAGTACCGACTCGACCAGAGCTGTCCAGACAGCATCGGCCGATTGGTCGCTTTTTTCGGCAATGTCGGGGTGATGGTCCGGGCCTACAGCTATATCCGCAGCATGGGGGGAGAGGGACTGAAGAGAGCGAGCGAACTGGCGGTACTCAATGCCAACTATGTGCGCGCCCGCCTCGAAGGAAGCTTCCACCTGCCTTACCGCAATCGCTCCCTGCACGAGGTGGTCTTCTCCGACCAGGAACTGGGCGGTGATTGCCACACCATCGATCTGGCCAAGCGGCTGATCGACTGTGGTTATCACCCCCCGACCATCTACTTCCCGCTGGTGGTCAAGGGGGCGATCATGATCGAACCGACCGAGACCGAAAGCCTCGAGATCCTCGACGAGTTCTGCGATGCCATGCTGGCCATTGCCGCAGAAGCCGAGCAGTCCCCCGAACGGCTCAAGAGCGCCCCCCAGCGCACCAAAGTCGGCAGGCTTGATGAGACAGCGGCCGCCCGCAAGCCGAAGCTGCGCTGGCAAGAGTAAGTCTACAGAGGATGGTCAGTACATGCGAACCGGTCTGCGGTAGCTGACGCGGCTCAGATTATACTGGAAGAACGCCATGATATGCAGCAGTTGGTTGGGATAAGACTGCGGCAACGGGCCATAGGTCGCCCCGAGCCTGACGGCTCGCATCGCTTCATTGTCCAGCACCGATGACCCGCTGCTCTCGATCAGCTCGACGTCTTCGACATCCCCCCGGCGGTTAATGGTGATGCGCAGCAAACAGGTCCCTTCCTGTCCCCCCTCGGCGGCATGTGCGGGATAGTTCCAGACCCCGTAGATGTTATCCCTGAAGCGGCGCATGAAAGAAATGAGCAGATCCTGCTCAGTATCCATCCACACCGTATCCCCTTTAGCCACATCCTCCCGATATTTCTGTCGCCAATCACGTTCGATCTTTGCCAGTGTTGTCGGGGAGATCTGGGTGAGCTGGGCGAGATCCGGAAGCTGTGGCTCTTGCCGCTGTTCTCCCCTCTGAACCAGCCTGTCACCAGCCGGGGAAACTGGAGCCGTCGTCTCGGCTTCTGCGCGGGTTGGCTGCGATTCCGTCACAACCTGCTCTCTCCGAGACAAATTGTCGGGTTGCTGCGCGGGAACGGCAAGTGACGGCGGCGGGAGATCCTCGCTGTCCTGCCCCTCTGGTGCGACTTCCTTTTCTACCACCTGGTCGGCCTCGGCAAGGCGTTTGGCCGGAGTTTCACGCCGTTTTTCGAGTTTCGGAGGGAGGGGCAGATCGAGTTCCCTTTCGCGTTGAGCCTGTGGCCGAACCTCGACATAGAGCGGCTCAGGCTTGGGGACTGTGGTCAGCAGGCTCGATTCCGGAAGCAGCAAAAGGAGCAGGTGAATCAGCAGCGAGATGATGATGAAGCCTGTGGTCAGGCGGTTTTGATGATCAGTCAGATTCATGAGGTTATCGTTTCAGTCGTCAGAACGCATTATAGTTGACCAAGCGGTTGCCGGCCACCAAGATTTCCTCATTTCGCCCCGAGCGGCTGAACCGACAGCCCGGGAAAAGCGTTGACCGTTTTCGGGACATCCGTTATATAGTTATTTTTTATAAAACTTTGTTTGAAGGAGGAGATCCATGCATCTTGTCGACCAGATCAAAGCCAAGGCCAGAACAAGCCTGCAGGCTGTTGTGCTACCCGAAAGCTATGATGACCGTATGATTCAGGCTGCCGAACTGATCGTTAAAGACCAACTGGCCAAGCCGGTTCTGCTGGGTGACCCTGCAGTCATCGCCACCAAAGCCACAGAGCTCGGGGTCGCCCTCGACGGAGTCCAGATCATCGACACCAAAAGTGCGACAACCCTCGACAGTTATGTGGATGAACTGGTCAAACTGCGCGAGAAGAAGGGGATGACCGCCGATCAGGCCCGGCAGACCCTGACCGCCGAGGACAACCTGTTCTTCGGGGCGATGATGGTTCACAAGGGAGATGCCGGCGGCATGGTGGCTGGTGCCTACAATACCACCGGCGATGTCTTGCGCGCTGCCTTTCAGGTGATCGGCACCGCTCCGGGAATGAAGACGGTCTCATCGGTATTCCTGATGGTGACCAAGACCCCCGAGTTCGGTGAAAACGGGACCATCCTGTTTGCCGACTGCGCTGTCAATCCCAATCCGGACGCTCAGGCTCTGGCCGAAATCGCCATCAGCACCGCCGGCAGCTGCAAAAGCTTCCTCGGTGTCGAAGCGCGAGTGGCGATGCTCTCCTTCTCGACCAAAGGGAGCGCCAGTCACGCTGATGCCGACAAGGTTCTCGAAGCGCTAAGCATTGCCAAAAAGATGGCCCCCAACCTGCAAATCGACGGCGAGCTTCAGGCCGATGCGGCCCTGCTCCCCAATGTCGGCGCCAAAAAGGCGCCTGGGTCGCCAGTGGCCGGCAAAGCCAACACCCTGATTTTCCCCGACCTTGATTCCGGTAACATCGGCTACAAACTGGTCGAGCGACTGGCCGGAGCGGAAGCGGTCGGACCGATTGTTCAGGGCCTGGCGAAACCGGTCAACGATCTGTCTCGTGGCTGCTCTGTCGATGATATCGTCTCCGTTGCAGCGATTACGGCGGTTCAGGCCCAAGGCTGAGACATGACCGGTCTCTAAAGTGACATTCAGGGTCGATGACAGCTTGTCATCGACCCTTTTTTGATAGCGTTTGCGTAGTAAACTTGAGCATACGGGGGTGATATGCTGATTTTCGAAAGCGAAGGCTTTTTTGAAGTCGAAGACGACAGAGTCGAGGAACTCTATCGCTCAACCGATTCGGTCTCTCTTGCAGCTGGCGACGATTTGTCTTTTGAACTCCAGGCATTAGTCTGTCGACACCGTGCAGAAGACCAGCAGCGATGCCATATCGGCTTTTTCTGCAGGGACCTGAAACGCGCCATGGTCTTCGCCATCAGAGACTCCTCCCCCAAAGCCCAGATAAAGTTCGGCCTCGATATCGCCAAGGACCTCGGGCTGCAGATGCAGCCGGTTAAACTCAACTTAAGCCCGGCAATGCGCCAGGTGGTGCTGCGCGACATACCCGGCTTGCAGACCCCTAACTACGCCCGCAAGCTCAGGGAAGAAACCTCAGGAATGCTCAACGAGATGCAGGCCAAGCTCGACGAAGAGGGCCCGGAGAGCGCTGCAGGCAAAAGAGCCACCCTCAAAATCAACGCTGAGAAGCGTCTCGACGACAAAGCCTCCATACTCCGTGAGCTGCTGTGCAGCCGCTTCGCACCAGAGCCCACGACTGAAAACGCCGGGTTTGAGGCCTTGACAGCCCAGGTCAGCGACTTGACCGAACGGCTCCGAAAAGCCGAGGCGGCATGCGATCATGAGCGTAGCCAGCGTAGAATCAGTGAAGAGATCATGACGGCGGCTGAGAAACGGATTCAGGAACTTGAGTCAGTTCTGGTCGATGTCGAGACCAAGTCGAGCGACACGCTCAAGCACAAACAGAAGATTGTTCAGCTTGAGGCTCGTATCAAGGAACTCGACAAGCAACTCACTGACGCACAGCAAGAGCTTGAAGTCGAGCACGACCGGCAGGAACAGCTGATTGGTGATGTCCAGACCACCCAGCAGCAGGTTGCCGCTCTCGAGAAGGAACTCGCTGATGTCTCGGAGATAGCGTCCGTTGCCGTGGATGCTGAGACGGCAGTCACCCAGGCCGAAGAACTCATTGCCGACCTCCAGGCAGACCTTGAGAGCAAAAAGGTTGAAATCGGCACCCAGCAGTCGGCCAATGAGCAGCTTGAGGAGAAGAACAAAACGCTTGAATTGCAGATAGAAGAGCTGAAAGCGGCCAATGCCAAATCGGGCCAGCAGGCCAAAAAGCAAGACAAGCAACTTGATGAAACACTGGCCCAGCTCAAAAAACTTGAGCAGGAGCTAACAAAAAAGGACAAACAGGCTGATAGCGAACAGGGAACGCGGCAGCAAATTGAGGGAAAGATTCAAAATCTTCAAGGACAGCTGACCGATGCGGAGAACCGTATTGCCTCCCTTCAGGATGAATTGGACAACCAGCTCAAGAAGCATGAAAAGGCAAGCGCGGCATGGTCGAAAGAGCGCGACTCTTTGCAGCAGAAAATGGCTGCTTTTGAAAGTGGACACGTCACAGGTTCCGAAACGACCGGCCCAAATAGCGATATTGAGCAACTCAAGGAGGAACTTGCCCAGGAAAAACTGATACGTCAACGGCTCGAGAAGGGGGCATCCGCCGACCAGAAGCAGATCAACGACCTCGAACAGCAGCTTGGCGGCAGCCAAAGCGGGTTAGTGCTAACCGCTGGCAAAGGCGCCCTCGCAGCGCAGGAGGTTGAGCTGCTTCGGGCTCAGTTGCGGGACAGCTTGACACAAGTCGAGGAGGAGGCCGAAGTTCGCGCTGACTTGGAGAGAGAGCTTGATGACGCCCACATGTTGATAGAAAACCTCGAACAGGCCCTCAAGGAGGCACGTGAAAGCAAGGAGGGCACTGATACCGAGAAGGACAGTCAACAGACCGCAAAGCTGAACAAGGAAATTCAGCGACTGCAGAAAGAGCTGGAACAGGCCAAACAAGACAAACAGCAGGCGGTAACCTCCCAGGGTTCGGTCGAGCAGCGGCTCAACGACCTGGAACAGATGCTGGCCAAGGCCGTGCTGGGTCAGACCACCGCCCCGGCAGCTCCGGCCCCCACACCTTCCGAACCACCCGCTCCCAGCCGACCTGCAAGCAAACCACTCCCCCACGAGTTGCGTCCGGCTCCCAAAAAAGGGGCAAGCTTTCATCCCGACTGGGACTTGTCAGGTCTTCCTTGCCAGTCAGTCGACCAGATCGTGCAGGCATGGGAGTCGGTGTTCAATGTTCAGCTCTCCCTGGAAGGCTATCCATCCCAGTACTGCGGGGCTTTTGTCGTGGTGCTCAAGACAGGCAAGCAGAAACGTCTCTTCCTGGTTTTTAACCTGACCAAAGACAAGCACGTCCTGGTCAGCGTTCCGGCCAAACAGCCAAACGATGAAGCTTCGCTCAAGAAGGCCGTATCGGAAGGGTTGAAATTTCTGCAGATGAGCGGCTTCGAAATGGAGAAGATGACGTCCGGCAACCTCTCCGGGGCCCTCAGCCCCTATTTCGTCAAGAGCTGATCCGAATCACAGACAGAAAAAAGTCCGGCAGGAAGGAAGCTCCCCGCCGGACTTTTACATCGATGATTGCCGTACCTGCTATTTGCGTTGGAATTCAGGGGTGGCAAAGCTGTATTTGAAGTTCATGTGATCAGTATAGGTCCCCTCAAGAATCGCGACCACGTCTTCAGTAAAAACCAGTTCCTCATCGGTTGGTATCACAAACACCTTGACCGGAGAATCTGGAGTGGTAATGACACTCTCCTTCTTACGGGTCATGGTGTTACGATTTTTCTCCTTATCGAGGAGGATCCCCATAAATTCGAGGCCTTCCAGAGTTTTTTCGCGGACCAGCCAGGCCATCTCCCCAACGCCGGCGGTAAAAACGACGGCATCAATTCCGCCGGTAGCCGCAGCATAAGAACCGATGTACTTTTTGAGCCGGTAGGCTTCGACATCGAGGGCGAGCTGACAGCGCGGGCAACCGCCCTGCTCCACTCCCTCAATGACATCGCGCCGGTCAGTAAACTGGCCGGTAATCCCTAACACTCCGGATTTCTTGTTGAGAATCGAATCGATCTCCTTGGGCGAAAGGTTCTCCTGCTGCTGAATGAACATCGGGATAGCCGGGTCAAGATCGCCACAGCGGGTCCCCATGACCGCTCCTTCGAGGGGAGTCAGACCCATGGAGGTATCGACCGACACACCATTTTTGATGGCCGCGTGAGAAACGCCATTGCCGATATGCATCGTGATGATATTGCACTCGTTCGAGGGCTTGCCAAGCATGGCTGCAGCCCTTTTCGAAACATAGAGGTGACTGGTGCCGTGAAAACCGTAACGGCGCACACCGTGCTTCTCATACCACTCAAAGGGAACCGCGTAGGTGTAGGCATACTCCGGCATGGTCTGGTGGAATGCCGTATCGAAGATGGCCACGTGGGGAACATCGGGAAGAACCGACTGCGCCGCTTCAATCCCGGCGATATTCGGCGGATTGTGGAGGGGAGCCAGGTGTTGAACTTCCTTGATGGCATCAAGCACCGCCTCGTCGATTCTGACCGAGCGGGTAAATTTCTCGCCGCCATGCACTACCCTATGGCCAACAGCAGAGATCTGGCTCATATCGCTGACCACACCATGTTCCACGCTGGAGAGCGTTTTAATGATCAGATGAATGGCAACCTGGTGATCGGGGCACTCATACTCTTCCCGGTAGGTCTCCTTGCCGGGAACCTCATGAATGATAAACGAATCACCGATGGTCACCCGCTCCACCATCCCCTTGGCGATAACTTCCTTCTTTTCCCAGTCATAAAGCTGGTACTTGACGGATGAGCTGCCGCAATTCAACGCGAGAATGTCCATATCAATTACTCCTTGTTTATCATAATGGCTTGTCAGAATACAGTATCGTTAAAAATAAAATCTTGTTTTAGGTTAAAATTTATAGTCGCACTGAAACAGATAATATTTTCAGGTTTTTCGCAGTGTTAGACTTGTAAAAGGCGTTGTGAATGGTAACGGATGGAAAGCAAAATTGCAAGTTTTTTGACAAAAAAGGCTATAACCAAAGCACGGGTTTACTCTGGACAGGGAGTCATTGTTGTTGTAAACTTCGCCCGAAAGTTTTCAGCAGGAATCATCATCAAAAAATTGAGGAGGAATGTATCATGGCCCACACAATCAACGACGAGTGCATCAATTGCGCAGCTTGCGCAGATACCTGCCCGGTAGACGCCATCAGCGAGCAGGGCGACACGCATGTGATCGATGCTGCAACCTGCACAGATTGCGGCGCTTGCGTCGACAGTTGCCCGGTGAGTGCCATCGAGGCTCCCTGAGTCTGGCAAGCACACATTTCTAAAAGGAACGGGGGAGCCCATCATGGGCTCCCCCGTTCCTTTTGAGA
>PKTY01000135.1 GCA_002869725.1 Desulfuromonas sp.
GATATGGCGATTGCGGTTAAAAAAGACCCGCGCGTCGTTGCGCCGTGCATTCGCTGTTGCGGCCAGACTCCCGAGGGCCAGCAGATCATCGCAATCGGTCAGTTTCCGAGCCTCATCACGGGTGATGCGCTCGCCCTGTTCGATCTTATCAGCAATACTGGTGAGCAGTTGTTTCATATCAGACAGCAATCCCTAAGCATCGCCCCAGCGCCGGTAAAGCCGATGGTCGATGCCCAATTGATCGAGTACTTTGCCCACCACGAAATCGATCATTTCCTCAACACTGGCGGGCTGCTGATAAAAGGCCGGCATGGCCGGGACGATGCGGGCGCCGGCTTGTGACAGACGCAGCAGATTCTCCAGATGAAGTTGATTAAAGGGCGTTTCACGAGGCACCAACAACAGAGGCCGGTCTTCTTTGAGAGCCACGTCGGCACAGCGCTCGATAAGATTACCGCTCAGACCGGCGGCCAGACGCCCAACACAGCCCATGGAGCAGGGCGCCACCACCATGGCATCAGCAGCCGCAGAACCGCTGGCAACAGAGGCAAAAAGATCGTCTTCATCGTAGTGCTGCAGTGCCTCGCCGGCTTGAAAATGAGCATCGATCCGTTGCCGACGAAGGGCCAACTCCCCCGTCCAATCAAGACCGGTTTCGTGACGCAGAACCTGGCGGCCGGCCCGGCTCAAAAGCAGCACCACCTGGCGGCCGGAGCGTAATAACTCCTCGGTCAGACGCAGGCCGTAAACGGCACCCGAAGCGCCGGTCATGGCCAGTACGATCTTGTCCATGGCGTTCTCCTCAGCCCCAGGTCAAAGCGACATCGATCAGGGTAAACACGAACATGCACAGGCTGACATAACCGTTCATGGTGAAAAAGGCCTTGTTGAGGCGGCTCAGATCGTCGGCCTTCACCAGGCGATGTTCATAGACCAGTAGCCCTGCCACCAACAGTACGCCACCCAGGTAGAGGTTCTCCAAGGGGGCGGTCACCGCCAGAAACGCCAGCAACATAATCATCAAGCCGTGGAGCAACTTGGCCAGAGCGATGGCCCGTTTCGCCCCGAGACGGGCCGGTATCGAATGCAATCCCTGAGAACGGTCGAACTCCTCGTCCTGCAGGGCATAAAAGATATCGAACCCCGCCACCCAGCAGAGCACCGCCAGACCAAGAATCAGTGGCGGCCACTCCAAAGAACCGCGCAGAGCGATCCAGGCACCGATGGGCGCCGCCGCCAGACAGAGCCCCAACACCAGATGGGACAGGGAGGTGAAGCGCTTGCAGTAAGAGTAGGACAGTAGCAACCCTATGGCCACAGGCGCCAGGGTCAGGCAGAGGGGGTTGAGACGCCAAGCGGCGAAGAGCAGCAGAACAAAACCAGCCGTTGCCAGCAGAGCCGCCTCGCGACTTGAGACCCTTCCCACCGGCAAATGTCGATCAGCGGTACGGGGATTGGCGGCATCGATACGGGCATCGATCAGGCGATTGGCGGCCATGGCTCCTGTGCGGGCGCCAACCAGGGCCAGACAAATCCAGACCAGTTGACCGACGGTCGGCAGGGCCCCCGTCATGCGCGAAGCCAACACTACAGCCATCAGGGCGAAAGGGAAGGCAAAAATCGTATGGGAGAAACGGATCATCTCCAGCAAGTTGCGAGTCTTTTGGTAAACAGAACTAATCATGACACTCCGAGTCTCGGCCGATCACCGATTTTCTGGATTCAGCGGAGCTTGAAAATACCGAACCCGCTCAACGATCACCTGACCTGAATAACAGTGCGATAACTATCAGCGGGTTCGCTCTAATAAATGAATACGGCGACCAAAGCACTCCTAACGAACAGGAGGCGTAGAGTAGATCGCCAGGATTTCCCGCAAACGATGAGCCGACTGTGGAGCAGAAAGTCCTGGCCCATAGAGGACATCGTTGGCCCGCACATAGGACTGCTGATAATAACCGGCGTTGGCTTTATCATCAATCTGCAGCGCCGATCCTTCCAGGGAGACCCCGGCAAAGAAGCCGCGACTGCGGGAATAAGAAAGGATCTCGGCCTTAAGGGCGATATCCGTAGCCCCCTCCACTCGCCTTCCAACAGGTCCGGCAGCTACTGCGGCATCAACGCCAAGGGTAAATTTACCCTTGATCAGGCCCTCGACGCTACGGGCGCTCTTGAACACCAGAATCACGTCCGTCGACTGGGCACCGACCTGCCAGCCAACGCTGCCCCCCGCCAGAGAAACCATGCAGGGGTTGCTCCATTGACCGGCGGAATTCCGCACCAGAACCACCCCGGTCCCATAGCGGGCGCCAATCACAAATCCGGCCTTAATTACCCCCGGAACGATAGCGATGCCATGGGCATTGTTCAGCAGATTCGGCGGGATGGCCGACTCGGGTATGGCCATGATCTGCTCCATCACCGTGCCTGCCTGCTGCACCTTTTCCTCCGGACTACCTGCCAGAGCGGACCTTGCCGGCAATA
>PKTY01000025.1 GCA_002869725.1 Desulfuromonas sp.
CTGAAGAGGGCAGTCGATGAGAAACTGACCGACTTTCTTGACCGGGAGCTCGGCACGGTTGAAAGCCTCATCCCGGACGACTACCGTGAGCGCTTCCACGAGTTCATCGAGCTGGTGCGCTGGAAACTGCTTGGCCTGATCGGTGCCTATCTGAAAAGCCCCGCTTTCGAGACCAGCCTGCGCAGTTACCTGCAGCGGACCGGCGACCAACTGCTGGCCCGTGACCTGGAAAGCTTTCTGAGCCCGGAAAACTACCGCACCCTGCAGACCCACCTTGACGAACGGCTCGGCACACTGCTCGCTTCGCCGGAGTTGGCCGAAGCGGTGGCACACTTCGTCGATGATCGCCTCGAACGGTTGCTGCAGAGCGATCGCTGCCTGCGTGAGCTCCTGCCGGAAGACCTGATTGAGGTGCTGTTCGCCCAACTGGAACGGGAAATCCCGCCGCTGCTGGAGCGTTTCGGCGGCCTGTTGCACGACCCGGCCTTCCGGTCGCGACTGGTGGATCGGATCCAGAAGGGGATCAACAGTTTTCTCGATTCGCTTGGCGGCCTGGCCGGCCTGCTCTCCGGTTTCATCAATCTCGACCAGATCTATGCCAAGATTCCGGAGTTCCTCGACAAGGCGGCGGAAGAGATGGCCGACTGGCTGCGTGAAGAGAAGACCCAGCAGCAGGTGGCCGCCATGCTGCGTGAGCGGCTGGAGGGTTTCCTCGACAAGCCGGTCTGCAGCTTCATGGAAAAGGTGCCCTACGAGAAGGTCGCCGGCATGCGCCGCTTCTTGAGGGAGCGGGCGGTCAGTGCGGTCCGGAGCCGCCGGGCGACGGAGATGGCGCTCTCCATGGTCGATACGTCCGTGCAGAAAATCAAGGATCGCTCCTTCCGCAGCCTGCTCGACCAAGCGCTGCCGGATGGCGGCGTTAACCGTCTGCAGTATACGGCTGTTGACAAGCTGCTGGCCCTGCTGTGTTCCACCGAGGCGGAGAAGGCGCTCGATCGCGTCCTGCAGAGCCAGATCGAAGAACAGGTCTATCGCCGCAAATTGGGGCGGCTGTCGGCGCGGCTGCCGGCCGATGTCCGAGCCGAACTGGCCGAGGGCCTTTGCCGCCAGCTCGGCGATGTGCTCACCAAGGAGGTGCCGCCGCTGATCGAGACACTCAACGTGGCCCGTATGGTGGAGGAGAAGGTCAACTCTCTCGACATCCTCAAGGTGGAAGGCCTGCTGCTCGGCGTGATGCAGGAGCAGTTCAAGTACATCAACCTGTTCGGCGGCCTGCTCGGTTTTTTGATCGGTCTGCTGAACCTGCTGCTGATCACACTGTTATGACGATGGGGCCTGGAGCCCCCCTGCTGTGGAGAGAGTATGAGTTCGCGATTTTTGCCCCCCTGGCAGAGACTGCAGCGCGCCTGGCTTGACTGGCGCCAGCTTGACGGTCTCCCCGCGGTTTCTCCAGACCTGCCCCCGGCGGAAAGAAGCCTGGTGGAGAAATTGATGGCCGAGTGCCTGGCCGCCCGGCATGGTGCGGTCTCCGCCCGTCAGCATGCAGCCACACTCGGAGAACTTTACCTGACGCTCGACCAGACGGGCCGGCAGCATTTCCTGGAAATTCTCGCCAGTCGTTTTTCCGTTGACCGCGATCAGGTTCGGGAGGTCGCCCGCCAGTTGGCAGAACAAACCGACCAGACACTTTTCGCCAGGCAGGTCAGTCGCTTGCAGGAGGTTGTTGTTGCTCCTCGCCAACAGCTGTTGCGACAGTTCAATGCTCTGCCGCAAGGTGTCAAGTTCCTGATTGACATGCGCGCGGATCTGCTTGGTTTCCGCCAGGCGAGTTCCGATTTGCAGGGGCTGGACGCGGACCTGAAGCAGCTTCTGGCGACCTGGTTTGATGTCGGTTTCTTGCAGGTCGAACGGATTAGCTGGCAGAGTCCGGCCGCCTTGCTGGAAAAACTGATGGCGTACGAAGCGGTCCATGCTATCAGTTCGTGGCGCGATCTGCGCCACCGGCTCGAATCGGACCGTCATTGTTACGCCTTCTTTCATCCGGGGATGCCGGAAGAGCCTCTGATTTTCGTTGAGGTTGCCCTGGTCAAGGGGCTGGCGACCAGTATCCAGTCTCTGCTTGACGAGACGGCGCCGGAAGTTGATCCAGCCAAAGCCGACACGGCCATTTTCTATTCCATTTCAAACACTCAGGCCGGCTTGCAGGGGATCAGTTTCGGGCCGTTCCTGATCAAGGAGGTCGTTGACTCCCTTCGGGCAACCCTGCCGAACTTGAAGACTTTTTCAACCCTGTCGCCGATTCCCGGGTTGAGCCGCTGGCTCGGGTCCGTTATGAGCGACCCGACTTTCCAGGAGAGCCTCCTGGCAGAGACCCTGGTGACCATTGGAGAGCAATGGGGGGTGCCGCCGACCTTGCATGCTGTTCTGGCGGCGCCGCAGTTTAAAGAAGCCTCCGCTGATGATGTTGAGACTTTGCAAGAACC
>PKTY01000154.1 GCA_002869725.1 Desulfuromonas sp.
CGCCGTTGAGATTCACACGAATTGTCTTCGGCTCACGGAAAGCGCAGACACCCTTGAGGATACCGACTTCCAGATCGGTGGTCCCCACTCCGGCGGCAAAAGCCCCGAAGGCCCCGTGGGTGCAGGTGTGTGAGTCACCCATAATGGCGGTAAAGCCGGGGCGGATATACCCTTTTTCCGGAAAAAGGGCATGGCAGACACCGTTGCGCCCCACGTCGAAGAAATCGGTAATTTGGTGGCGGCGCGCCCAATCGCGCAGGATTTTCGCCTGCAGCGCGGTCTTACTATCCTTGGACGGGGTGACATGATCGATTACCGCTTTGATTTTGCTGTTGTCGAATACCCGGTCTTTGCCACGCCATTCCAAGTCGGCAATCGCCACCGGCGTCGTGATTTCATGACAGAGGACTCGGTCGAGGTCGAGAACCTTGGTCCCCGGAAACGGCTCATCACGCAGATGAGCGGCAAAAATCTTTTCAGCTGTTGTCTGGCCCATGATGACTCCTTCACAAAATGATGCACGGAAAAATGATCCGTGCATCATAACCAAATTACCGATAACTGGAAAGTTTAAGATGGAGACATCCGTTAAAGAGTGTCTCCATCTGCTAAATTTCGACCCGGCTGCTACGCTCAGCGGCACTGAGTCCTTTGTTCAGAGCGTTGATGAAGGCCTTAGCGCTAGCGACGATAATGTCAGAGTGCGCCCCCTGGCCAAGGACTTCATGGCCGTCAAAGTCCAAGCGAACCGTACATTCGCCCTGGGCGTCAGTACCGCCAGTAATCGAACCGACCGAGAAGTTGATCAGCCTCGGCTGCATGCGAGTCAGCTTCTTGATAGCCTTGAAGGTAGCGTCGACCGGTCCATCCCCCATCATAGCGGCCTTTTTCCTCTTGCCGTGGACCTCGAGTTCAACAGTAGCGGTTGGTGCCGCAAACGACCCCGATGAAACATTCATCTGCAGCAACTTGACTGCCTCAGGAATGCGGATAATTTCATCAGCGACAATCGCGTCAAGGTCTTCGTCAAAAATCTCTTTTTTCTTGTCGGCCAGGGCCTTGAATCTGACAAAGGCCTTTTCGATATCGTCTTTAGAGAGATCGTAACCAAGCTCCTTGAGCCGCGCGACAAAGGCATGTCGCCCGGAATGCTTGCCGAGAACCAGTTTGTTGGTATTGAGACCGATCGACTCAGGCGTCATGATCTCGTAGGTCTCCTTGTCCATCAGCACCCCGTGCTGGTGAATACCTGCTTCATGGGCAAAGGCATTGGCTCCGACAACAGCCTTGTTCGGCTGAACGACAATGCCGGTGATGGTCGACAGCAGGCGGCTGGTACCGTAGATAAACTCGGTGTTGAGGCCGGTGGTGTACGGCATGATATCCTGGCGGGTACGCAGGGCCATGACCACTTCCTCCAAGGAGCAGTTTCCGGCCCGCTCGCCGATGCCGTTGATGGTGCATTCAACCTGACCTGCCCCAGCCTGAATCGCCGCCAGAGAATTGGCTACCGCCAATCCTAGATCGTTATGGCAGTGCACGGAAAGGACTGCTTTATCAATGTTTTTGACGTTATCCTTGAGGTACTTGATGATGTTGTAAAACTCAAAAGGAATCGCGTAGCCGACCGTGTCTGGAATATTGATTGTGGTGGCTCCAGCCTCGATCACCGCTTCGACCATCTCGGCCAGGAAGTCGAGACGGGTGCGCACAGCATCCTCGCAGGAGAACTCAACATTGGAGGTATAAGCGGCAGCATGTTTGACCGCTTTGACTGCCGTCTCCTTGACTTTCTCAGGCGCCATTTTCAGCTTGCGCTCCATGTGGATGTCGGAGGTGGCGATAAAGGTGTGAATCCGGGCGCGTTCCCCAGCAAATTTGAGGGCGTCCCAGGCACGGTCGATATCCATAACACTGGCTCGGCACAACCCGGCAATCTGTGGCCCCTTGATGGTCTGTGCCACCTTGCGGACCGCTTCAAAATCTCCTTCTGAAGCAATGGGAAACCCGGCTTCGATCACATCGACGTTCAGTTTTTCCAACTGACTGGCAATACGCAGCTTCTCCTCGATATTCATACTGGCCCCGGGGGACTGTTCACCATCTCTCAAAGTGGTATCAAAAATCCTGATCGTCTTGCTTTTACTCATCATCTGTCTCCTCATGGTCTGAGTTATTGAAGGTGACCGAGAAGGGGCTCGTGGCCACTCCCAAAACGGTTTCTATCCGGTTTCTCCCTAGGTCAAGCTCACTCAGGTCAGGATCCACAGAACCACCCCCTTTCAAACCGGCTGCACTGATTTTGAAAATAAAAAAACTCCCACCCCATTTCAGGGGCGAGAGCTTAAGGCTTCGCGGTACCACCCTGTTTCAGCCTCACGAAAGCGAGGCCCTCAGTTCAACCATTAACGCAGGCTCACGGCGAATGCTAGCGGAAAAACCGATTCACATTCGCGGCTCAGAGGCGAGTTCAGGCCCTGTCTGTACCGGTTCGCAGCCACCACCGGCTCTCTTCAACAGCATCAGGCCCTACTACTCCTCTTCAACGCCTCTACACAATATTCGCTAGTAAAACAGTAAATTCCTGAGTATGTCAAGATTTACAATAGATTTACATCAGCTTTTCACCGAATTGTCGTCCATAGGAACGTCGGCTTCGGGTTTATCGACTGTAACCGATCTCTCCTCGGTGGTTACACCACCATGCTTAACGGCTTTGGTTCGTCTAAGGCGACTAAGTAAAGCACCGACCGGACCGGAGCAGACATAGATCGAGGCACATGAAAACAGCATGACTTCCGGTTGGGCCACAATGACGATAATAAAAATGATCGACAGCACCAGAATTCCAAACGGTTGACGCCTGACCAGTTCAGGATCCTTGAAAGAGTAATAGCGAACGTTACTTACCATCAGATAGGCCAGAACATAGATCAGCAACAGCACTGAAACTTTGCGAATGGTTCCGGTGCCTCCAAGGTGAAAAAAAATCAGCACACAGGAGGAGACCATCCAGGCCGCAGCCGGGATCGGCAAACCCACAAAGCGCTTTGACTCCACGGTATCGACCTGGACATTGAACCGTGCCAGGCGTAGAGCGCCACAAACCACATACAAAAACGCAGCCAGCCAACCTAGCTTGCCGAAAGGCTTCAGAGCCCAGGCGTACATCAGCAATCCGGGGGCAACTCCAAAGGCGACAAGATCCGCCAGGGAATCGTATTCAACCCCGAACCGACTGGTGGTGCCGGTCAGCCGAGCGACCTTGCCGTCCAGAGCGTCGAAAATCGCAGAGATCAGTATAAACCAGGCTGCCAGGCTGTAGTTGCCGTTCATCGTGGCAACAATGCCGTAAAAACCGGCAAACAGGCTGCCCGTCGTGACCAGGTTCGGTAGAATGTAGACCCCGCGCTTCAAGCTCTCTCGGCGGTCGTATGAGCCCCCAACCCGGTTCATTGCAAAGTCCCGAGAATCGTTTCACCAGCCACGGTGCACTCCCCAAGACGAACATTTATCTCTGCATCCACGGGCAGGTAGATGTCGACCAGGGAGCCGAAACGAATCAGCCCATAGCGCTGACCACGCTCCAGTTCATCGCCAACTTCAGGATAACTGACAATCCGGCGGGCAATCAGACCGGCAATCTGCACAAATAGAATTTTTGCTCCCCCGGTTGTTTCGACCAGCAGACCGGCCTGTTCATTTTCCAGGCTGGCCTTGTCGAGAGCCGCATTAAAAAAACGGCCGCGGTTGTAGAACAGATCAACAACCCGGCCACTTATCGGCACCCGGTTGACATGAACATTGAACACGTTCATAAAAATGCTGATCTTAGTCATTTCCAGGCCGCCTGCATAACGATCTTCTGCAACCGGTCCGACGAAGATCACTCTGCCATCAGCCGGAGCGACAACACTCTTGTCATCCCCTTGCGGGTAGCGCTCAGGGTTGCGAAAGAAGTAGAGGCTGAACAGCGTCAGGCCGAGCCCGACAAAGGTCAGAAAGCCCCAGTCAAGACCTGCGAACAACAAGGTCAGAAACGCAAAAAACCCGATAAACGGGTAGCCTTCAACGGCGATTGGCTGGTTTCGGTTTTTCATTGAACAGGTAAAGCCTTCCTGAATCGATTTGGCGGAGGCTGTCACGGCCTCCGCCAGGAAGAATATCCAATCAGTTTTTCGTCTTATCGACGATTTTTTGAATCCAGGGCATCATGCTGCGCAGCCTCTCACCGACTTGTTCAATGGGATGAGCTGCATTCAGTCGACGACGAGCGGTCATCTCGGGATAGTTGGACATCCCTTCGAGGATAAAACGCTTGGCATATTCCCCGCTCTGAATATTCGCCAAGCATTCCTTCATGGCTTTGCGGCTCTCGTCATTGATAACCTTCGGACCGGTGACATACTCACCATACTCGGCATTGTTGGAGATCGAATAGTTCATATTGGCGATCCCCCCTTCATACATCAGGTCGACAATCAGTTTGAGTTCATGCAGGCATTCGAAGTAAGCCATTTCAGGTGCGTAGCCACCTTCCACCAAAGTTTCAAACCCCGCCTTGACCAGCTCCACAGCTCCTCCGCAGAGCACCGCCTGCTCACCGAACAGATCGGTTTCGGTCTCGTCCTTAAAGGTGGTTTCAATCACTCCAGTACGGCCTCCACCAATTGCACTGGCATAGGAGAGAGCGAGATTCTTGGCGTCACCAGAGGCATCCTGAAAAATCGCAATCAGGTCGGGGATACCGCCGCCTTTGACAAATTCGGAACGGACCGTGTGGCCGGGAGCTTTCGGAGCAATCATAATCACGTCCAAATCTGCTCGAGGAATGATCTGGTTATAGTGAATGCTAAAACCGTGAGCAAAAGCCAGAGCAGCCCCCTTTTTGAGATTCGGTTCAATTTCGTCACGGTAAAGCTGGGACTGAAACTCATCTGGGGTCAAAATCATGACCAGGTCGGCGGCGGCAACCGCTTCGGGAACACTCTTGACCGTCAGCCCGGCATTTTTAGCCTTGATCGACGAAGCCGAACCTTCACGCAGAGCCACAGTGACATTCACTCCTGAATCTTTCAGGTTGTTAGCGTGAGCATGTCCCTGAGAACCATAACCGACAATTGTTACCTGCTTACCCCTGATAATCGACAGATCTGCGTCCTTGTCATAATAGACATTCATCGTTTTTCTTCCTCCAACTGGCGGGTTTCACCCGAAAATTTTAGCTATCTATAGCACGGCAATGAATGCCGGCCAACAACCATTCCTTGGAACTTCTCTTAGCCGATGCCACATGCTCAGCTCAACCCTTCCAGCCTTTAGGACCACGCCCCAGTACTACCGGACCGGACCGGACCAATTCCTTGATCCCTAAAGGGCGCAGCAGGTCGACAATCGCATTGACCTTGCTCGGAGAACCGGTCACTTCAACCGTATAACACTTGGGCGTAACATCGACCACTTTCCCCCGGAAGATATCGCAGATGCGCAACACCTCGGCGCGGGTTGACTCTTCGGCAGTCACCTTGATCAGGGCCATCTCCCGCTCAATAAATTCTTCGCCGGTAAAGTCGATCACCTTGATGGTATCAATCAACTTGTTAAGCTGTTTGTTGATCTGCTCAAGTATCCGGTCATCGCCGCTGGTTACAATGGTCATCCGGGAAATAGTCGGATCGAGCGTCGGTGCCACCGAGAGACTTTCGATATTGAATCCCCGACCCGAAAAAAGCCCGGCCACCCGGGTGAGCACCCCGAATTCGTTCTCGACCAGAACAGATATGGTATGTCGCATTGTCAGTCTCCAGAAAATTATGTTCAGCAGTTAAAGCGTCGATTTGTTGATGCGTTCACTCCCATCTTATGTTCAAGAAGCGAGAACCATTTCGTTGAGACCGGCTCCCGCCGGTACCATCGGCATGACATTCTCCTCCCGGGAGATCTTGAACTCCATGATCACCGGACCATCAATTGCGAAGGCCTGCTTGATCACTGATTCGACCTCGTCCGGCTTGCTTGCCCTCAGTCCACTTGCACCATAGGCTTCAGCCAGTTTGATGAAATCGATAGGGAGTTCCAGGCAGGTCTGGCTGTAACGCTTATCGAAAAACAGTTGCTGCCACTGCCGAACCATACCGAGAAAGTTGTTGTTGAGAATCACGATCTTGACCGGCAGTCGGTATTGAACCAGGGTTGCCAGCTCTTGAGAGTTCATCTGGAATGACCCGTCACCGGAAATGTCGATAACCTGGCGTTTAGGGAATGCCACCTGCGCTCCAAGCGCTGCAGGCAGACCGAACCCCATGGTCCCCAGCCCACCGGAGGAGAGAAAGGTACGCGGCTGAACAAAATCGAAGAACTGGGCCGCCCACATCTGGTGCTGGCCGACTTCCGTAGTGACGATCGCGTCATCGTTTGACAGTTCCCGCAGTTTTTCAATCACAAACTGCGGCTTGATTTCTGTCTTGGACGGCTTATACGTCATCGGCTGCTCTTTGCGCCAGTTGGCAATCTCTTCGTGCCAGCCCGCCAGCGCCTTGCGAGTAGCCGCCGTTTCATCCTCGTGTTCGGTCAGCTTTTTATTCACCTTTTTGAGCACGTCACAAAGGTCGCCGACGATCGGTAGATCGACCCGGACATTTTTCTTGATAGACGTCGGGTCAACATCGACATGAATAATTTTAGCGTGGGGTGCGAAGGTCGCAATCTTACCGGTCACCCGGTCGTCAAAGCGAGCACCGAGTGCGATAAGCAGGTCTGAATTGGTCACCGCCATATTGGCATAATAGGTACCGTGCATACCGAGCATCCCCAGGGAGAGCGGATGCCGTTTCGGGAAGCTGGACATCCCCATCAGGGTGGTGGTTACCGGAATCTGCAGAGATTCAGCCAACTCTTTCAGCTCGGCATGAGAGTCGGTCAGAGTCGCCCCGCCACCGACATAGAGAACCGGTTTTTTGGCAGAGAACATCATCTTTACGGCTTTTTCGATCATCCGTACATTGCCACTGAACGTCGGCTTGTATCCGCGCAGTTCAACGGTTTCAGGGTACTCGAATTTGGCCGTGGCGATCTGCACATCCTTGGGGAGATCGACCACCACCGGACCAGGCCGACCGGTACGGGCAATATAGAAGGCCTGCTTGATGATTCGCGCCAGGTCATTGACATCCTTGACCAGATAATTGTGCTTGGTGATCGGCCGGGTAATCCCGATCAGATCGGCTTCCTGGAAGGCATCGTTGCCGATCAATGCGGTCGGCACCTGACCGGTGATCACCACCATGGGGATGGAGTCCATGTAAGCGGTGGCAATCCCTGTAATGGTGTTGGTCGCACCCGGACCGCTGGTAGCAATGGCCACGCCAACCTTGCCGGTAGCTCGTGCGTAACCATCGGCGGCGTGCACGGCAGCCTGCTCATGACGGGTCAGAACATGCTTGATGGACGACCCCATCAGATCGTCGTAGATATTAATCACGGTTCCGCCCGGATAACCGAAAACAGTATCGACACCTTCCCGGATCAGGCTCTCAAGCAAAATTTTCGAACCGGTGAGTTTCATGATTGTCTCCAAAATTTAAGTGTTTGCAAATCGCCACCCTCGGCAACGATTCATCGGGTAAACAAGATAACAGCCCTACCCGGTACAGATTGCGCCGGTATTAGCCGATGTGACCACTTTGGCATAACGGGCCAGCCAGCCGCCCTTGATCTTAGCTTCCGGCATCTGCCAGGCGGCCTGACGTCTGGCCATCTCCTGCTCCCCAACCAGCAGTTCGAGCTTGCGGTTGGGGATGTCGAGACAAATACGGTCACCGTCAGCCACCAGGGCAATTGGTCCCCCTTCAGCAGCTTCCGGAGAAATATGCCCGATGCAGGGACCTCGGGTGCCTCCGGAAAACCGCCCATCAGTGATCAGCGCGACACTATCGCCCAGACCGAGGCCCATCAGGGTCGCGGTCGGGGCAAGCATCTCCCGCATACCGGGACCGCCTTTGGGTCCCTCATAACGAATCACCACCACGTCGCCAGCTACCACCTGGCCACCCATCAGGGCCGCCATAGCCGCCTCTTCGGAGTCAAAGCAGCGGGCTCGCCCCTCAAAGGTCATCATCTTTTCGGAGACCCCCGACTGCTTGACCACCGCCCCCAGGGGGGCGAGGTTGCCGGAAAGAATCGCCAGGCCGCCCTCGGCGCGCACCGGGTCGCTGGTCGGATGGATCACATCTTCATCAACCTCGGCAACACTCGCCACGATCTCCATGACCGAAGGGCCAGTCAATGTCGGGTTGTCATTGATGCGATCACGCAACTGGAACAAAACCCCCGGCACACCGCCAGCTGCATCGAGGTCTTCCATGAAGTGCTTGCCACCAGGATTCATCGATGCCAGTTGGGGAGTCTCCCGACCCAGGCGGTCAAATTCCTCCAGTGGGAGATCTACACCTGCTTCACTGGCAATCGCCAGCAGATGCAGCACGGTATTGCTCGAACCACCAAGAGCCAGATCGACCCGGATGGCATTTTCGAAAGCGGCCCGAGTCAGGATCTGGCGGGGGGTAATGTTGTTGTGAACCAGTTCAACAATGCGCTCACCACTGGCAAAGGCAATGCGACGTTTCAGTGAAGAAACCGCCAATGACGTTCCACAGCGCACCAGGCTCATACCGAGGGTCTCAGTCAAAATAGCCATGGTGTTGGCGGTAAAAAGCCCTTGGCAGGAACCAGCAGTCGGGCAAGCCTTGTCCTCGCACTTCATTAATTCTTGCTCGTCAATCACCCCAGCCTTGTATTTGGCCATGGCCTCGAACGTGTCAGAGACAAAGGAAAATTTGCGCCCTTCCTGTCCTGTACCGGTAAGCATCGGGCCCGCAGTGACGACGATACAGGGAATATCGAGACGGGCCGCAGCCATCAACATGCCGGGAGTGATCTTGTCACAATTGGTCAACAACACCAGCCCATCAAGACGATGAGCCTCAGCAATCGATTCGACCATATCGGCAATCAGTTCACGGGTCGGCAAAGAGTAGTGCATCCCCTTGTGTCCCATGGCAATACCGTCGCAAACCCCTGGAATACCGAAAATAAACGAATGACCACCACCGCTGTGCACGCCTTTCTCGATGAAACGCTCCAGATCGCGCATCCCGATATGACCGGGGATCAGATCGGTAAAGGAGGAAGCAATACCGATGAACGGCTTGTCCATCTGCTGCTGTGGAACACCCGTCCCCTTGAGCAGTGCACGATGGGGGGTTCTCTCAAACCCTTGGGTAATCATATGGCTACGTTTCTGGCTCATGATCAGTCTCTCTAGTCAAACATTGTTATCATTCCCCAAGGTATCCGTTCTTTATACCCAGCGGCCCGATTCGGGTAAAGGGGGAAAAACAAAAGGGCGCTATCCCGCCTAGGCGACACAACCACCCTTGCCAAAACTCTCATGCCGATCACTGCATCAGGTTAGCCCGGCCAATGCCGGGCTAACCTGATACCTAATCAGGACGTAAGCTGACGGAAAATATCCTCCATCTCGTCTTTTCCGACCAGTTTGAGCTTTTGTATCGTTTTACGTTCGACTTCCTCTTCAGGGGTCAGGTAGACCCTCTCGTCAAACTCCTGGAGCTTTTTCTCTAAAAGAACATGTTCTTCGTGCAGCCTGCGAAATCTCGGGTTCGTTTCACACAGCTGCTGTACCAAGGACTGTTCCATCTCCACCATGGGCACCTCCTGGGATTGGGGATTTGACAACGAAAGGTTACTCTGAAAATAACGAACGACGGTTATAATTGTCAATAGTTATAAGCTCGGGATTACCCTTGCCAATTCAATTCGGCTTCCGATGCTCGCAGGTAGACCGGCAGCACTTGCTCGGGGGGCTTACCCTCCCCTCGCTGCCAAGCATCAAAGGCGAGCAGTGCCGCTCCCGCAGCCCTCGGCAGATTCAGATAGTCTGGAGCAAAGTGGGCGCGATCACCCAGTTGCCGGACAATCAAAGGGCGGTAAACCAAAGCGCCATCACCGACAAATAACGTTGGTTCATTGCACTCATCAACAATCGACTCCGGCTTGCCAACTTTTTCCATGGTCAAGGGGCGTGGTCGTCCGTGTTCCCAGGAGTAGCGACAGGCGTAGACTTCCTTTTTGCGAGCATCCAGCATGGCACAGACTGGCAGAGTGACAAACGGAGCCTGCATGGCCAGAGTCTGCAGTGTAGAAACCACGAAGATCGGCAGTTCTGCGGCCAGGGCCAGGCCCTTGACTGTAGCAAGCCCAACCCGCAGGCTTGTGAAGGATCCCGGACCGATCACAACGCCAAGGCCGTCGAGCTGCGAAACCGACAGGCACGCATCCGCAAGCAACCGGTCGATAGCACCGACCAGCCAGTCAGCGTGAGTGCGCCGCACCGCCAGACTGAACTCGGCCAAAATCCGGTTATCTTCACTTAAGGCGATACTGGCGGCTGGTACCGCCGTCTGAATGGTCAGCAGGGACACAGCCATCCTTAGCTCCCCAGAATTCTGACGATATCGTTGTAGAAAGCAAGCACCATCAGCATGATCAACAGAACCAGTCCGACTTGCTGGGCCAGTTCACGAGCTCGCAGAGAGAGTGGACGACGAAGGATCAGTTCAAAGAAGTTGAAGAACAGATGTCCGCCGTCAAGGATCGGAATAGGCAGCAGATTGAGAATGCCAAGCTGGATACTGAGGAACGCCAGGACACTGAGAATACTTGAAACATCGGTCTGAGCAGCCTGACCGGCAATCTGCACCACGGTAATCGGTCCACCGATGTTCGATGTTGAAACATGCCCGGAAAAAAGCTTCTTGATAAAGATCAGAGTCAGGTCGATCAGTTCCATGGTCCGATCGGCACCGGCCCTGAAGGCCTCAACCGGGGCAAAACGCTTGAACACCGTGGCCTGTTCAGGCGCTATGCCGATCAGATACTGGTCATTCTCCTCCATCAAGCGTGGCGTGACACTCAGTACAAGTTGTTTGCCATCGCGCAGCACCAGAAAATCGACCGGGGTTGCCCCGACTTTCTGAATAATCTCTTTCAGGTCATACCAGCTGGTTACGTCCTGACCGGCAATCGCCAGAATCTGGTCATTCGCCTCGATACCCGCCTCGGTAGCAGGCATCCCCGAAGCCAAGGAACCGACCACGGCCTCCTGGTACGGCAACAGACCGATCGCCTGCAGCCCTTCAAGGGCATTGCTATCCGCAGAAACCGTCAAAAACTGCTGCGTCGCCTGCCGTTCGACCACAAAGCTGAGAGGCTGTCCAGCACCATTGACCAGAGCCTTGCTGGTCCCACCCCAGGTCGAAACCGGCAAGCCGTTAATTTCAACAAGACAGTCCCCTTGCTGAAACCCACTTCGCTCGGCATCGGAATCCTCGATCACATAACCGACACAGGGGGGTTGATCGAGAAACGCCGGAAGGTTGACTCCGATCATGTATGCCAAAGGCATGATCAGAAATGGCAGGACAAGGTTCATGATCGGACCGGCAGCGACGATCGCCATCCGTCTGGAGACAACCTGGCGGGCAAAAGAGCGTTCCATCTCTGCGGCCTCCGGTTGACTCCCCTCTCCCAGTTCACCACCACCCTCACCGAGCATCTGCACATAACCACCGAGAGGAATGGCGCAGATCATATACTCCGTCTCCCCCCACTGCTTGGAAACAAGCTTAGGACCGAAGCCGAGGGAGAACTTAAGTACCTTCACCTTGCAGAATTTGGCCACGCAAAAGTGGCCAAATTCATGCACAAAGACCAGAATGCCGAGCATGATGATCCCGGCAGCGACTGTAATCATACTTTCTGCCTCTCCTTAACCTGCAAAGTCAGCTTAGTGGCCTGGCGACGGGCCCAGGCATCAACTTCAAGAATATGATCGAGGTTGTCAGCTGACCGCGGCTGATGCACATCAAGAACTCTTTTGATAATGTCGGCAATATCCATGAAACCGATACGCTGGTCGAGAAAAGCTTCAACGGCCACTTCGTTGGCCGCATTCATCGCGGCTGGTGCAGTACCACCGCAACGCAATGCTGAATAAGCTATTTCCAGACATGGAAAGCGATTAAGGTCGGGTTCGGCAAAGTGAAGGGCACCGAGTCGGCACAGATCGAGAGGAGGAAGGTCGAGAGGGATGCGCTCCGGATAAGAGAGCGCATAGGCAATCGGCGCCTTCATATCCGGAATCCCGAGTTGGGCAATGACCGCGCCATCAACATATTCAACCATGGAATGCACGATGCTTTCCGGGTGGATCTGAACTGAGATCCGTTCTGCGGGAAGGTCAAACAACCAGTGGGCCTCGATCACTTCCAACCCCTTGTTCATCATGGTCGCCGAATCGATGGTGATCTTGCGCCCCATGGACCAGTTCGGGTGGGAAAGGGCCTGTTCAGGTTGGACTCGGACAAGATCCTCGACAGGATGACAACGAAACGGTCCGCCTGACGCAGTCAGAATTAGCCTTCTGACATCCTCCTTACGATGTCCTTCCAGAGCCTGAAAAATAGCGGAGTGTTCACTGTCAACCGGAAAAAGTCGGCAGCGCTGGCGGGCAACCCTCTCCATCACCAGCTGACCGGCAACCACCAGGGTCTCCTTATTAGCCAGCGCAACGTCCTTGCCCGCCTCAATGGCGGCCAGAGTCGGTTCCAGGCCCGCCGCACCCACAATTGCTGAGACGACTATGTCTGCATCATTGCTGGCAGCACAAGCGATCAGACCGGGGACACCGTGCAGCACCTGGGGCCGACGGGAGCCGAGTCGTTCAGCCAGCCTGATGGCATCCTCCTCAGACGGAACAGCAACCATCAGCGGGTCATAACGCTGAATCTGCTCGACGAGCAGGTCCAGGTTGCGGCCAGCAGTCAGTGCATGAACGCGAAAACGGTCTGCAAAGCTGGCCACAACCTCCAGAGTGCTAACACCGATTGATCCGGTCGACCCGAGAATGGCAAGTCGTCTCATCAATAAAACCAAGTCGCATAGTAGAAAGCTGGCGGGAAGGCGAACAGCAGGCTGTCGAGCCGGTCAAGGATGCCACCATGTCCGGGGATCAGACTTCCGGAATCTTTGACCCCAAAGCTGCGCTTAAACAGCGACTCGACCAGATCGCCAACTTGACTGAATATGCCGATACCGGTCCCAAGTAAAACAATATCCAGCCAACCCAAGGCGGGAAAAAAACTCAACTTGAACAGCAACGCGCCGAGCAGTCCTCCGACCAGCCCTCCCACAGCCCCTTCCTGACTCTTATTGGGGCTGACTGCAGGGTAAAGCTTGCGGCGCCCCCACTTCCGGCCAACAAAGTATGCGAGAGAATCACTGACCATGACAATAACGAGCACCAAAAAAACCCAGTTACGGCCAGATTCGAGATGACGTAGCAGACCGGCGTGAACCAGCAGCAGAGGGATATAAGCCAGGCCCAACAGGATAACAGCAAGGTCGTGACCAACCTGCTGCAGATTCTTAAAACGAAACAGAAAGAGAACTGACAAGCCCAACACCGGAAAGACGATTCCGGCCAGCAGGCTAAAGGGGCCGGCCGCGTAAAGAATTGCCAGAGTCATGGCCACCCCGGCCAGAGAACCGCACCAAGCCTCAAAACGGCAATGAGGAGGGAGCCCCATCCCGTAAAATTCATGAAGTGCCAGCATGGCAATCAGACTGAGAACACAACCGAACAGGGTCTGTCCCGCATAGAGCAAAAAGACGACCAGAATCGGCAGAGCAACGAGGGCAGAGAGAATGCGCTGTTTGATAGTCCTGCTCCTGCTCCGAGCCCTCAGGGGCTGTTCAATTGAGCGCCAGTCAAACCGAAGCGGCGCTGGCGCTGACCATACTCGACCAGCGCCTGTTTGAGGTGCTCTGCAGAGAAGTCAGGCCAGAGAACTTCACTGAAAATCAGCTCCGAGTAGGCCAATTGCCAGAGCAGGAAATTGCTGATCCGGCTCTCGCCGCTGGTGCGAATTAACAGGTCAGGATCTGGCAGTCCGGCGGTATCGAGATGGGCAGAAATAGTCTCCTCATCGATCCCTTCTGGCTCAAGGTCACCAGCGGCAACACGCTGGGCAATCTTGCGTGCAGCACGAGTCAGTTCATCGCGTGATCCATAAGAGAGTGCCAAGCAGAGAGTCATGACACGACTACCAGCGGTCTGCTGCATGATGTCACGAAGGGTTCGGCCGACATCACCGGGCAGCCGGTCGATTTCGCCGATGGCCCTCAGCCTGATACCACGCTTGTTCAGATGAGGCAGCTCCCGCTTCAGAAAAGTGCCAAGCAGCTCCATCAGCGAACTGACTTCATCGCGGGGGCGCCCCCAGTTTTCGGAACTGAAGGCGAACAGGGTCAAGTACTCAATCCCATGACGCAGGCACTCATCGACCACCGACTGAACCGACTCAACCCCCTTGCGATGCCCAAGAATCCGGGGAAGTCGTCGCTGTTCAGCCCAGCGACCGTTGCCGTCCATGATAATTGCGAGATGTTTCGGAATGCGCATTATGACCCGGAGCTGAAGACAACCAGCTGAACCGCTTGTCGAAAATTGAGTTTTGTTGCAACTCCAGCCTTCACTGACATGGTTTGATTGCAGAAACTAACACGCCAGAGGGAAATTCGGCAATATCAACGACATTAACATCGACAATAAAATGATCGGGGGTGTCCGCTTGAACACCCCCGATCATTCTTTGAACAACTAATGGAAGCACATCACCGACTTCGAAACTCAGATCTCCATCAGGTCCGTTTCCTTGGCCGCGATAGTCGTGTCGATCTTTTCGACGTAACCGTCGGTTAGATCCTGAATCTCCTTTTCGCTGCGTTTGAGATCATCCTCGGAAATCTCCTTGTCTTTTTCGAGCTTTTTCAGGGCATCGTTGGCATCCCGGCGGGCATTGCGAACAGAGACCTTGGCGTCTTCCCCCATCCGCTTGACCTGCTTGACCATCTCCTTACGCCGTTCTTCAGTCAATGGCGGGAAGACCAGACGGATCACCTGGCCATCGGAGTTTGGGTTGAGGCCGAGATCTGATTTGAGAATCGCTTTTTCGATCGCGGAAAGCAGATTTTTCTCCCAGGGCTGGATCGTGATCAGACGTGGTTCCGGAACCGTCATGCCTGCAACCTGATTCAGAGGGGTCGGTGTACCGTAATAATCGACACGGACATCGTCGAGCAGGCTCAGCGACGCACGCCCCGTGCGCACCCTGGACAGTTCATGCTTGAGGGAGTCCAAGGCCTTGTCCATTCCGTTACGGGTTCTTTTCTTAACATCGGCGATCATGGTTCAATCTCCTTTGACGATAGTTCCGATCCTTTCTCCGCAGACAACTTTCTGAATGTTACCACGCTGAGTCAGATCGAAAATGATAATCGGCAGGTTGTTGTCCATGCAAAGCGAAGTCGCAGTCGAATC
>PKTY01000238.1 GCA_002869725.1 Desulfuromonas sp.
AGGGTAATCAGGTTGGAGAAAAATTCCGACTCGGTCGAACGACCCTGTTCAACGACCAGGCCGCGCCGATCCGCCACCAGGTTGGCGTTGACCATGTTGACTTCCTGGTCGGTACAGCGGTCGAGCAGCGCCGCCAGACCGGCCACGGTGATCGGCATGCAGTCGTAGGCCGCCAGCTTGCCGTTATACTGGAAGGAAACCTTGCCCGGGTTCTCCGGCGCCAGCTGAGAGATGAAATCGCCGAGGACCCTGGCGAGCTCCATGAAAGGTCCCATCTGCGCCATGAGGTCCGGATCGAAACGGGGGATATTGACGGCGTTCTCTACCGGCCGACCGTCTAGCAGGTTGAGGATCTCCTTGCTGACATCCACAGCCACGTTGGTCTGTGCTTCGAAGGTGTTCGCACCCAGGTGCGGAGTAACAATCATGCGAGGATGCTCGATCAACTGCCTGATAACGTCACCCTGCGGCGGCTCCTCACTCCAGACATCGAATGCCGCACCAACGACCTTGCCGCTGTTCAGGGCATTCAGCATCGCCTCTTCGTTGATGATGCCACCACGGGCACAGTTGACGATCAGCACGCCATCTTTCATCTTGGCAAAATGTTCAGCAGTGATCAGGTCGCGCGTCTCATCGTTGAGCGGAGTGTGCACGGTGATCACGTCGGCAATCTGCACCAGCTCGTCGAGGTCGACCAGGCGGGTACCGAAATCGGTCGCGCGCTTTTCACTGATATAGGGGTCGTAAACCACTACGTCCATCTCGAAAGACCGCGCCCGCCGGGCGACCCGGCCGCCGACCTTGCCGAGGCCGATCACGCCGAGCGTCTTGTGCTTGAGTTCGTACCCGGTGAAGGGAGCCCGCTGCCACTCGCCCGACTTCAGGCTGCTGTTCGCCCCCGGCACATTGCGACAGAGGGAGAGCAGAATTGCCATGGTATGCTCGGCCGCCGAGTTGGTGTTGCCGAAGGGTGCGTTGACGACGATGATCCCCTTCTCGCTGGCGGCGGCGACATCGACGTTGTCGATGCCCACCCCGGCCCGGGCCACCATCTTCAGGTTGGTCGCGTGCGATAGCAGCTCTGCGTCCACCTGGGTGCCGGAGCGGGTGATGATGGCGTCATAGGCGCCGATTGCCTCGTAGAGCTCCGGCTTCGACAGGCCGAGACGTACATCCATCTCGATGCGAGGGTCTTTCTGGAGCAGCTCCAGTCCTTTTTCGGAAATTTCGTCGGTAACAATAACTTTCATGAGTGATTTGTCCTTCTTTGGATACGTGGCAACATGAACATTCTGACGCTAAGAGACAACGACACCGTCAACATCAATGAGGACATCCATGCCCTTCTCGGTCATCAAGCGCGCTGCTTGCCTGCTTCAAACTGTTCTTGCGTCAAAGTGATACAGAGGGCTTCGCCCCGGGCATAGGCAGTCACGTCCAGGCTGTGGATCTCACCGTGGACCATAACCTTGCGCCCCTCGACGGAAGCGATACGGGTGTTCACCTGAACCACGGTCTGAAGCGGCAACAACTGCCGGAAGCTGACATTGAGATTGCCGACCACGATGACGTGCCCGGCAGCCCAGGCCGCCAGGCCGAGCACTTCATCGAAAACCGCGGCAATACTACCACCGTGGGCATGCCCCGGCGGACCCTCGGTCACCGGGCCGAACCAGACCCGGGCCACAAGGTCCCGGTCCTGGTTGCGGAAATAATTCATACGGAAACGGTTGCCGGTTCGATCTCCGGAGACAAAACGCAGAGTTTCTCCCACTAAAGCTGGTGCATCGAAGAGCTCCCAGCCCGCTTCACCCTGCAAATCGTTCTCTGGCACATCATTCTCCTTCAAGGAAATGGGGACACTCCCAAACTTTGGAAGTGTCCCCGTAATCGTCAAAGGGACACGTCCCGGCGAGGGAGTGCCCCTGAGTTTCAGCCGTTACTCTGCTCGAAGTCACGCATGAAGGCAGCCAGAGCTTCCACACCGGCCAGCGGCATGGCGTTGTAGATCGATGCCCGAATGCCACCGACGCTGCGATGACCCTTCAGCGCATACAGACCCTGCTCACCCGCTTCCTTGAGGAATTTGGCTTCGAGTTCTTCACTCGGCAGGTTGAAACTGACATTCATGATGCCGCGGCACTCCGGCTTGATCACGCCACGGAAATAGTCAGTGCCGTCGATCAGGTCGTAAAGTGTCTTCGCTTTCTGCTCGTTAAGCTTCTCAATCGCAGCCACGCCACCCTGCTCCTTGAGCCACTTAAGCACCAGTCCGGTGACATAGATGGCAAAAGTGTTGGCGGTGTTGGTCAGGGAGTTGTCCTTGGCGCAGACCTCGTAGTTGAGCAGGGTCGGCGTTTCGGCAACCGCATGGCCAAGCAGATCCTCGCGGATCACGACGATGGCGGTACCGGCCGGGCCGAGATTCTTCTGCAGGCCGGCATAGATGCAGCCGAACTTGCTGTAGTCGATC
>PKTY01000152.1 GCA_002869725.1 Desulfuromonas sp.
CGGGGGTGAATTCAGTGGTGTCGATGCCGTTGGGGATGACGCTGATCGGTAGTTCGGGCATGAAGCGATTGGCCAGGAGCTTAAGTCCGTCACTGTTGGCGACCACGCTTTTCGCTCCACGCCAGATCCGTCGGAACAGAGGCTTGAGCAGCAGGTACTGCAAGCCAAAACGCGGGTTGAAGCCGGGGACATCAGAGCCGCGCAGAGAGACCAGATAAGGGAAATCGTCGCGCCGGCGCCAGGCGACCGCTCCGGCGGGGAAACCGAAAAAGGCGTGACAGAGATCGTAGCGGCGTTGCTTGAGCAGTTTGGCGACGAAGTGGTCGGCTCGCCACAACCAGGTCAGAACCTCGCGCTGTGTCCAGTAGTGGAGTTGCTCCTTGCCGACCACCAGCCGGTAGAGAGTGATGTTGTCGGCCAGCTTGACCTGCTCGTCGCGAGCCGCCATGGTACTGGTAACGCAATCGATCTGCAGTTTCGGACTTTTGGCGAACGCGCGGAACAGGTAGGCGTTGGCGTTGGCGCCACCGCCGCCGATCGGCGGGAATTCGTAATTGAGGAAGAGGACGCGCATTCAGTCGGTCGATCCAGGGTTCATCCGCTATCCGTTGACAGTATTTACTCGATTCCGTATAGTGAATATGTTTGTTAACTTATTGAAATATCATGCTTTGCAAGCCATTGCAACAGCTGGAGCAATGGCTTGCTCGGGTTGACCTGCCAACGGCTTGAAGACAGCAGCTGTTCTGACCCTTCGGTGATGAAAAAATGATGAAGACCACCAACCCCGTAAAGATCGCCTTTGCCTTGCGTCTGGCGACCCAGTGGCTGTTCCTCGGCTGGTGCCTGTTTCTCGGTGTGCAGTTCGGGCTGTTTGTCGCTCATTTCGAGAGCATGGGCGAGAGGGCTTACTACCCCCGGCCTCCAGGAGTCGAGGGTTTTTTGCCGATCGGGGCGCTGGTCAGCCTGAAAAATCTGGTTTTTAACGGCGCCATCGATCCGGTGCATCCGGCGGCACTGGTGCTTTTTGTGACCTTTCTGGCCATGGCGCTTTTGGCCAGGAAGTCGTTCTGCTCGTTTCTCTGTCCGGTGGGGACTCTCTCCGAAGGGGGCTGGAAGCTCGGTCAGAAAATGTTCGGACGCAATTTTCGGATCTGGCCCTGGCTCGACCGACTGCTCTGTTCCCTCAAGTACCTGCTGCTGATCTTCTTTGTCAAGCTGATCCTGTTCGATATGTCAGCCGTGGCAGCGAAAGGGTTTCTGCAATCCCCCTACTGGGCCATTGCCGACGTCAAGATGCTCCATTTTTTTACCGGACCTTCTTTAACCAGCCTGCTGGTGATCGGTGGGTTGGTCCTTTTTTCCCTGCCGTATCGCAACGTCTGGTGTCGTTACCTCTGCCCCTATGGAGCCCTGCTCGGACTGCTGAGTCTGGCCAGCCCGGTGAAGGTACGTCGTTCGGAAGACCACTGTATCGACTGCGGTGCCTGCAGCCGGGTCTGTCCGGCACTGATCGACGTTCGCCATAAGGTCCGCGTCGATTCGACCAACTGCACCGCCTGCATGACCTGTCTGTGCAACTGCCCCAAGGAGAAGGCCCTTGATCTTGACCTCTGCGGGCACAGACTGCCGGCTGGACTGTTCGTTGGGCTGGTTCTGTTGCTCTTTGCCGGCGGTGTCTCGTTCGGTATGGTCAGCGGCAATTGGCAAACTGTTCTGAGTTACCAAGATTATCAGCGACTGATCCCTCTGGCCGAACGGCTGGGGCATTAGGGTCAGTTCTTACCTCGAGGAGGCAAATCATGTCCGAACCGAATCTGCTGCTGGAAAAAGACGGTCCCTGCGCCATCATCACCTTTAACAACCCCAAGGCGCTCAACGCTCTGACTATGGCGAGTTTCGACCAACTAGAACAGATGCTCGAGGCGTTGGAGAAAGATGCCGCAGTGCGGGTGGTGATTCTCACCGGTGCCGGAGACCGGGCCTTCATTGCCGGGGGAGATATCAAGCATCTGGCGACTCTCGATGTCGAAAGTGCCCGCACTCTCGCCCTGTTGGCGCAGCGGGTTCTGAACCGGATTGAAACGTTTCCCAAACCGGTGATCGCAGCGGTCAACGGCTTTGCTCTGGGGGGAGGGTGTGAACTGGCGATGGCCTGCGATCTGCGTATTGCTGCTGAGACCGCCCGCTTCGGGCAACCGGAGGTTAAGCTTGGTATCATCCCGGGATTCGCCGGGACCCAGCGCCTGGTGAGGTTGGTCGGCAAGGGGAAGGCCAAGGAGCTGATTTTTACCGGCGAGATGATCGATGCCGAGGAAGCCTGCCGGATCGGTCTGGTCAATAAGGTGGTCCCCGTGGCCAGTCTGCTCGACGAAGCGCGACAGATGGCCGGACTGATGGCCGATAAGAGCGCATCGGCCATTGCCCTTGCCAAAGAGGCGATCGATAACGGTCTGGAGATGGATTTCGACCGGGCGTCGCGCTTTGAGGCCGATCTGTTTGCCCTCTGTTTTGCCACAGCCGACAGCCGCGAGGGGCTTGCGGCTTTTGTCGAAAAGCGTCCCGCCAACTTTCGCTGATTGTTCCTTGCCCATGACGATGCCCCTGCTAGAATGATGATGAGAGGGCATTCATGGACAGGATGGGCTTTCCATCTTTTGCGGTTGAACGACCGCTGCTTGACAATATCCGCACAAGGGTTGAGGACGTCTACCGGCTCTGCGGCCCGGTTGTCGGCGAGGACGGTCTCTGCCGCCTGAATGATCTCGACTCAGCCTGGCCGGAGCAGGCCAGGCTGGGGGTTCTCCCCGTTAAGAAGTTTCTCTTCCCTCCCCGCGAAACGCTCTGGACTTATCGCTCGGCAAGCTACCAGCCCCCCGAATCGCCACCAGCGACGGCGGTCGTCGGATTGTCATTGTGTGAACTGCAGAGCGTCTGGTATCTCGATCAGCTCTTTGCCGAGGATCAACTTTATGGAGCCCGGCGGCAGCGCCTGTTGCTGATCGGCCTCCCCTGTAGCCCTGGGCCGCACTGCCGCTGCCGTTGCGAGCTGATGCCGGTGGCCGGCGATCTGTTTTTGACCAAAGAGCGGGTCTGGAGTTTATCGCCACGGGGTGCCGAGCTGATGGAGCACGCTGGCGTCACCCTTGCCAGTGCGACCTCATCCCCGCTCCCCTGGCCTGAGCAGTCGCTCCAACAGACGTTTACCCCCCTCTCCGAATCCCAGTTTCAAGGGTCTCGATCCCATCAGGTCTGGGGCGAGGAGGCTGAGCGTTGTCTCAGCTGCGGTGCCTGCTCGGCGGTCTGCCCAACCTGTTACTGCTATGATCTGCTCGATGTGGCCGGGCTCAATGGTCAAGTCAAGCGTTTGCGAACCTGGGACAACTGCTTTTTTGCCGAACATGGCCAGGTCGCCGGCGGCCATGATTTCCGGCCGGATCGGGTCAGTCGTCTTCAGTTTCGCTTCGAGCACAAGCGCTACAGTTTCGGTGCTCTACGTGGTCAGGACAGCTGTGTCGGCTGCGGTCGCTGCCTGGCGGCCTGTCCGGTCGGCATCGATCTCGAGCAGATTGCCAGCCGGCTCGGGGAGGCACTGCCGTGAGCGACGGATTCATGCCAACTCCGGCAGTTCTGGCCGAAATCGAGCCGATGCTTGCCGACAACGCCCTATTCACTTTTGCTCCGTCGACTCCCATGCCGGTTGCTCCCGGGCAGTTCTACGAAATCAGCATTCCCGGAGTCGGCAGTTTCCCGGTCTCGGCCTGTGACCTGGTGCGCGAGGGTCGTATCACCTCCTGCATTCGCCGGGTCGGCCGGGTGACTTCGGCTCTCTATACCTTGTCGCCTGGATCCGCAGTTGGTCTGCGGGGACCCTTTGGCAGGGGATTCGATCTGTCGCTTATCCTCACACAGCCGGTGCTGTTGATTGCCGGAGGTCTCGGCATGGCGCCGCTGCGCGCCCTGCTGAAGGCCCTGCTCGAGACGCCTAAGCGCCAGGCGAAGACGGTGCTGTTGTACGGAGCGCGGGAACTGTCGGCTCTGTTGTTTCGCGATGAACTGCTTGAGCTGTCGCGCCAGGGACGTATCGATCTGAGATTTTCCGTCGACTTTGCCGCTGCGCTCCCCGATCCCGCCGCGGGCGCTGTCTGCCGAGTCGGTCTGGTCAATCAGCTGCTGGCGGGCCTCGACCTGGTGGCGGCCGAGACGGTGGTGGTCGCCTGTGGGCCACCGGCTCTCTACAGCTGTCTCCTCGAAGGGTTGGCCGGTATGGGGTTTGCGCCGCAGCGGATTTTTGCCACCTTGGAGCGACGTATGCGCTGCGGTCGCGGGGAGTGTTGCCACTGTGTGGTGGCCGGCCGCTATATCTGCCGCGAGGGGCCGGTCTTCAGCCTCACCCAACTGCGCGAGATGCCGGGGGCGCTATGAAACAGGGGACTCTGCTGCAGTTGGCTTATGTGCGCTTTACTTCGTGCAGCGGCTGCCAGCTGATGCTGCTCAACTGTGAAGAGCAGCTTGCTGAACTGGCCGAATTGGTGGCCTTGCGTGAATTCCCCCTGGCCTGCTCAGCGGACCTTGAAGGCCAACCCCTCGATCTGGCACTGGTCGAAGGGAGCATTTCGACGGCCACAGAACTGTCTCGTCTCCTTGAACTGCGCCGCCGCTGCCGCATTCTGGTTGCTGTTGGCAGCTGTGCTCTCAACGGTGGGATCAATGCCCTGGTTGAAGACGATCGTGACACGGCCGCGACTGTTGTTTACGGCCCTTCGCTGCCGTGTGCCGACAGTTTCCCTCCTCTGCCCCTGCATCGTTTCGTCAAGGTCGACTGGCGCATTGCCGGTTGTCCTCCCGAGCGCCATGAACTGGTTGAAACCCTGACCTCTCTGCTGCATGGCGGCTGGCCGGGCTGGCAGGTGATGCCGGTCTGCATGGAGTGCCGGATTCTCGAGCGGCGCTGTCTGTTGCAGGAGGACCGTCTCCCCTGTCTGGGTCCGGTGACCCGCGCCGGGTGCCAGGCGCGGTGCCCGAGTCTCGGGGTCCCCTGTGAGGGGTGCCGTGGGATGGTGGCCGAAGCCAATCGTGACCAGCTGTTCCGGTTGCTGGTGGAAAACGGTATGGCGGAACGGGAGATCGAACGGCGCCTGCAGCGATTCGGAGGTGAGCTGTGACCAGCCGGTTGGTGATCGATCCTTTGTCCCGTGTCGAAGGTCATGGCCGGGTTGAGCTCGCTCTCGACGGCAACAGGCTGACCGATGTCCGGCTGCGCCTGCTCGAGTCGCCAAGGTTGTTCGAATCCCTGCTGGTCGGGCGGCGCTTTGATGAGGTGCCGGAACTGATCTGCCGGATTTGCGCCATCTGTTCGGCAGTCCATAAGCTCACGGCACTGCGTGCGGTGGAAGCAGCCCTTGCGGTGGAGGTGCCGTTGCTGGCGAACAGTCTGCGCGAACTGCTGCTGCTCGGTGGGCATGTACAGAGCCACGCCCTTCACCTGTTCTGTCTGATCCTCCCCGATTTCGACCAGCAACAGAGCCTGGTGCCGCTGCTCAAAAACCGCGACTGGCTGGCCGAGAGGGGGGTGGCTCTCAAGGCCTATGGCAACCGGGTTCAGGAAGTGGTTGGTGGACGGGTGATTCACCCGGTTAACCCGGTGGTGGGAGGAATGAGCTATCGGCCCGGGGAGAGCCAGCTGCGTGAGCTGCTGCAGGAGACGGTTGGCTGGTTACAGATCTGGCCAGAGCTGGCCGGGGCGTTCGCGGCGCGTTGCCGCTGGCCGGCGGCGATTGCAGCGGCCGGTGTCCCTCTGGCCGTCGGCTCAGAGGGAGGATACGGTCTGGTTGGAGAGCAGCTGCGCTTTGGCCCCGGGCAGTCCGTCGCCGTGGATGACTATGCCGAACTGCTCGCCGAGCAGACGGTCAGCCACTCTCACGCCAAGGATGCCGACGGCGAGCAGGGGCCGTTCCTGGTCGGGGCCCTGGCCCGGGTAAAGTTGGCGGCTGCGGAGGGCGTGGGGGAGGGTTTGGTGCCGGAAGCGGATCACATTCACGCCAACAACCTGGCCCAGCTCAACGAAACCGGCTGGGCCCTGCAGAGAATCCGGGACCTGCTGGAGGCACTGCTCTCCACCGAACCAAACGCCCCCCTCAAAGGGAGGGTGGTGGAGGGAGCCGGTGTTGGCACGGCGGCCATGGAGGCACCGCGCGGGCTGTTGATTCACCACTACCTGCTCGATGAGTGGGGGCGGGTGGTCAAGGCCGATGTGGTGACGCCGACGGCCATCAACCAGCGGATCATCGCCCGGCAGCTCTTTGCCGATCTGGCCGGAATCGACCAACCTGTCCAGCTCAAAGAGGTTGCCGAGCGAGTCGTCCGTGCCTACGACCCCTGCATCTCCTGCGCCGTTCACCTCTGTCCGGTCGGTCGTTCCTGAGAGACTCAGGCTGTCCGCTTCACGGTCCCGTTGGCGATCATCTCCTGGAGGTTGGCAAGCAGGGCCCGCTCCTCGAAATCTTCCCGGCCATCGGCCGCCGCCTGGGCCAGAATCTGGTTGTACTCCTTGTTGGTGACGAGACCATCCTCGATGGCCTTGTTGATCATTTCACGCAGTTTGTCCGATTCGCTTGCCATAGTCTGTTCTCTCCTTGGTAAGTCTCTTGGTCTGGCCAGATTGGCCAGCACTATACGGCAATTTGATTCAAACCTGCAACATGCTTTGCCACAACAGGCCAGTGAGCTGCCAGTAGGCCGTGTCAGCCAAATATCGATTCAGAACGGCGATCGCGAGAAGTGGCGCTTGGTGGCGTCCTGCAGTTTGGCCACCGCCTGGAACGCTTCCTTGAGAAGATCCTGCTCGGTTTTGCTCAAAGCGAAGGGGTCGATGAAGTGGCCCGGTTTCCCTCCCCGGTCCAGAGCCTGGACCTCGTGGCGCAGGCGGAAAAAGACCAGGGCCTCGAACGCGGCGCGAATGTGTTCGGCGGTCTCTGCTGCGAACACATTCTGCTCGACCAGCGCCTTGAGCCGCTTGAGGGTCGAGACTTCGGTGATATTGCGTTCCAGCGAAAACATGCGGATACAGTCGACGATGTACATGCTGCCGCCATATTTCACCGACAGCAGACCCTGATGCGTCCCTTCTTTTTCGACCACGAACCGGTTGAGCAGGCCGAGTGGCACCTTGTAGCGCAGGTCGAGGGCCATCATGTGATAAAGGAAGCCCTGGTGGGACTGAATCGCCTCGCCGATCAGGTCGCGCAGGCCGTGGGCCAGTTCGGCATCACCGGCCAGTGGGTAAAAGTCGAAAAAGATCGACGACTCACGGACATGGATCGGCTCCGGGTCGAGCAACCAGTCGCCGATGCGCTGACTCCAATCCTTGAGTCGCCCCCGCCAGGCCGGGGTGCTGGCCATCACTTCCCCCTCGCATAGCGGGTAGCCGATGCTGGCTAAAGCCGCAGTGAGCTTTTCGGCCAGGGGGACAAAGAACGCCTCGACCTCCGGCAGCATTCGGTCCGGGAAGTCTTCGAAAATCAGGCCGTGATCCTGGTCGGGTCGCAGCAGCATCTCGCGCCGGCCGCCACTCCCCATGATCAAAAGACAGAAGCGGACCGGAGGTGGCGTTTGTCCTGCGCTGGTCAACTCCTCGAAGCAGAGCTGGAAGCTGCGGCGGATAATGGCCTGATGAATGTAGGAGAGGATCTCCATCACTTCCGGGGTGCTGCGGGTCTCCGCCATCAGCGCATGGGCGACCCGAACCAGTTCGCGGTGGATGGTTGCCAGACCCTGCAGGCTCTTTTCCTCTCTGATGCTGCCGAGCAACAACAGCGCTTTCTGGCAGCGGTAGCGCATCAGGTCGCTGATGCTGACCAGGCCGACCAGTTGTCCGCGGTCAACGACCGTCAGGTAGTCGAGTTGATGGCGGGTCAGGTAGGCCATCGCCTCGTACATGAAGGTATCGGGGGGCATCTCCTGGACGCCCGTCTGCATGATCTCGCTGACGGTCACCTCCCGTGGATCGACCTCCTCGGCGGCCAGCACCTTGGCGACCAGGTCCTGGCTGCTCACCGAACCGAGAGGTTCTCCGGAGGGTCCCACCACAATCAGGCAGTTGATGTCGCGTTCGGTCAGGCGCCGGGCCGCCTGTTTGACAGACTCCTGCGGACTGCATGTGATCACTGGTGATGACATGATCTCCGAAAGGCGTTTTTTGAACGGGTAGGCTTCCATCTGAGCGATGGCGGTGTCGGTCTCCTGGGAGACGATCTCAGCGTAGAGATTGCGAACCCGAGACAGCACCAGGTGGGTGAAGTGCCGGCTCAGCAAGGGGTATCTTCTTTGCAGGTTCTGAAGAATCCCGGCCGGAATCAGGTAACATTCGGTCGGTTTAACGGTGCGTGCGCCACCGGCATAAGGTTCGCCGGTGAAGATCGGGGTGCCGCCGAAGAATTCTCCCTCCTTGCGGTAGTCGACCGTCATGACGACCCCGCCGGGGGAGATCAGGGTAATCGCCACCAACCCTTCCTTGATGACATAGAGAAAACCGGTCGGTTCGGCGTTCTGCTGGAAGATGTCGGTGTGCTGCGGATACTTCTCGACGGTCGCCGCTTCCCTCAGTTCATGGAAGACGCTTTCCGGCAACTGGCTGAACGGTTCGGTCTCCCGCAGGCGCTTGATCAGAGGCATTGTTAAAAAGCCACCTTATAGACATCGTCAAAGGTTTTGACGAACTGCACCTTCAGCCCCTCGGCGAGATAATCGGGGAGCTCCTCGTAGTCCTTGCGGTTGTCTTCAGGGAAGATCAGGGTTTTCAGCCCGGCCCGGCGGGCGGCAATGGTCTTCTCCTTAAGCCCTCCGATCGGCAGCACCCGCCCTGTCAGGGTCAGTTCACCAGTCATACCGAGACGCTTTTTGACCGTCTTGCCGGTGATCAGTGAGACCAGGGCCGTGGCCATGGTGATTCCGGCCGAAGGCCCGTCCTTGGGGGTGGCGCCAGCCGGGACGTGCAGGTGAACGAAGTGCTGGTCGAAGAAGTCCGGGTCGCCGCCAAAGTCCTTGAGGTGAGCGGTAACATAGGAATAGGCAATTTCGGAGCTTTCAACCATCACCTTGCCGGGTTGGCCGGTCTGTTTGAACCCTTTACTCTTGGCAAGCATGGCGCTGGCCTCGATCTGCAGGGTGACGCCACCGAGGCTGGTCCAGGCCAGCCCGGTGACCACACCGGGGGTCCCTTCGAAGACCTCCTCGGCGGTAAAGACCGGCTTGTCGAGATAGTTCTCCAGATCATTTTTGCCGATGCTGATCTTGACCAGGTTTTCGTCCTCGGCAAAGGCCATGGCGGAGCGGCGCATGATTCGCCTGATCTGCTTCTCGAGGGTGCGCACCCCGGCTTCGCGAGCATAACCGTCGATGATCTGCTTGAGGGCGGTTTTCTGAATGCTGACCTGAGTCTTGGTCAGTCCGTGGTTTTTGAGGGTCTTGGGGATCAGGTAGCGCTTGGCGATCTCCAGTTTCTCCTCGAGGATGTAGCCTGACAGCCGGATCACCTCCATGCGGTCGAGCAACGGCCGTGGGATGGTATCGAGCTGGTTGGCGGTGGCAATGAACAGCACGTTGGAGAGATCGAACGGCACATCGAGGTAATGGTCGCGAAAGCTGTTGTTCTGCTCCGGATCGAGGACCTCCAGAAGCGCCGAAGCGGGGTCGCCCTGGAAGGAGGCGCCGATTTTATCGACCTCGTCGAGCATGATCAAAGGGTTGGCGGTGCCGACCGACTTCATGGCCTGAATGAACTTGCCGGGCATCGCGCCGATGTAGGTGCGGCGATGCCCCTTGATTTCGGCCTCGTCGCGCATGCCGCCCAGAGAAAAGCGGAAGAACTTGCGGCCGAGGGCGTCGGCGATGCTGTGGCCGACCGAAGTCTTACCAACCCCGGGGGGGCCGACCAGACAGAGAATCGAGCCGGAGATGTCGCCTTTCATTTTGCCAACGGCGATGAACTCGAGGATTCGCTCCTTGACGTCCTCCAGGCCGTAGTGATCGCGGTCGAGAGTTTTCCGCGCCCGCGAGATGTTGTAGGAGTCTTTGCTGAATAGCCCCCAGGGCAGGCAGGTTAACCATTCCAGGTAGTTGCGGGTAACGGTATACTCCGGAGAGGACGGTTCGAGCAGGGCCAGTTTCTCCATCTCCTCGTCGATCACCCTGGCGGCCTCGTCGTTGAGCTTGAGTTTTTCCAGACGCTCCTGGAATTTCTCCAGTTCAGTGGTCTTCCCCTCTTTTTCCAGCCCGAGCTCCTTCTTGATCGCCTTGAGCTGCTCGCGCAGGAAGAACTCGCGCTGTTGGGCCGACACCTTCTCCTCGATCTTCCTGGAGATTTTGGCCTGCATTCTCGAGACTTCGAGTTCCTTCTTGAGGAGGACCAACACCCGGTCGATGCGCTTGCGCACATCGAAAGTTTCAAGGATCTGCTGCAGTTCATCGCCGTTGGCCGAAGTCAGGTTGGCGGCAAAGTCCGACAGTCGCCCCGGGTCGTCCATACTCGACCGGTTGAGGAACATCTTGATCTCTTCGGAGTAGAGCGGATTGATCTGTACCAGCTCCTTGAGGGTGGCGATGATCGCCATGGAGTAGGCTTTGAGCTCCGGGTTGACGGAAAGCTCCGGGGCGAAATGGTAGTTGACCCGTCCGAGCAGAACCTTGGGCGAGTCGAGCATTTCGGTGATGGAAAATCGATCGAAGCAGTTGACCATCACGTGAATGGTCTCCTCATCGTTGTGCAGGACCTTGAGGATTTTCGCCACCACTCCAACTCGGTAGATGTTTGCCGGGGAGTCTTCCTCGTCCATCTCCCGCACCATGACCAGGCCGACGGTGCGTGAAGCCGTCTCCATGGCGTGGCGAACCGCGGCCATCTGCAGGGGACCATTGGCCGCCAGGGGGATCAGCAGACCGGGGAACGTCGGTCGTGGCCGCAGGGGGATGATCGGCAGCTGGCTGGGGAGGATATCGGTGGCTACCACCAGACTGTCGGCGCTGATTTCGATCTCATCCGGCTCGTAGGTGATCTGTTCGATCTCGTCGTTATCGTTGTCGATGGGGTCGGTGTCCCTCTCGTGGTCCATGGGTACAGCTCCTTGGATTAAATCCTTAACAAGTCCGGAAGGTTAGACAAAGGCTTGTCTGTTTGCCAGTACAGTGCAAGCTAATCACTTTAGCACTCCTTGTCAACCAGTGGCGGGATTCCTTGGCCTGACTGTTCGGCTGTGAAATAATGTCCGGCCAACCCAAGCACATTTCGAGGTCTGTCATGTCCGAACAGCCGCAACGTCTCTACCTGATCGATGGCTCAAGCTACATCTATCGGGCCTATTACGCGATACGCAACCTGTCCAATTCGAAAGGCCTGGCGACCAACGCCATTTTAGGCTTCACCAACATGCTGCTCAAGGTGGTGCGTGATGAGCAGCCCGATCACCTGGCGGTGATCTTCGACAGCAAGGGGCCGACCTTTCGCAAGGAGCTCTATCCGCAGTACAAGGCCAATCGGGCCGCCATGCCCGAAGATCTGGTGCCGCAGATCCCTTACATCAAGCGGACGGTCGAGGCGTTCAATATGCCGGCCCTTGAAAAGGCGGGGTTTGAAGCCGACGATCTGATTGCCACCCTCGCCAGGCGTTTTGCCGATCAGGGGCTGGCCGTCACCGTGGTCACCGGCGATAAAGACCTGATGCAGATCGTCAGCGACCGCATCCAGCTGCTCGACACCATGAAGGATCGACGCATCGGCCCGGCCGAAGTCGTCGAGCGGTTCGGCGGAGCCGATAAGGTGATCGAGGTTCAGGCCCTGGCTGGAGACAGCTCAGACAATGTTCCCGGGGTGCCGGGAATTGGTGAGAAGACGGCGCGTCAACTGATCGCTGAGTTTGGCTGTCTCGACAATCTTTTGGCCAACCTCGACCAGATCAAGGGGAAACGTCGCGAGAAGCTTGAGACCTACGCCGATCAGGCCAGGTTAAGCAAACTCTTGGTCACCCTGCGCGATGATGTCCCTCTTGACCTTGATTACCAGGCGTTCGCCCTCTCCGCGCCGGATCATGCGCAGCTCAGCGAACTGTTTCGTGAACTCGAGTTCCACAAACTCCTCCAGGAGTTTACCCCGCAGCCGAGTTCGCCTGCGGTGGCCGCAAGCTATCGTTCTGTGCTGACGGTGGACGATCTCGAGGAGATGGTCGAGGCGCTCAAGCTGTCCCGGCAGTTTGCCTTCGACACCGAGACCACCAGCCTCGATGCGCTGCGCGCTGAGTTGGTCGGTCTTTCTCTGTCAATCACCCCGGGAGAGGCCTGGTACGTTCCGGTCGGTCATCACTACCTCGGGGTTCCCCAACAGCTGCCGGTCGAGACCGTCCTCGACGCTCTGCGCCCCCTGCTCGGATCGGAAGGTCACCTCAAGATCGGCCAGAACCTCAAGTACGACATTCTGGTGCTGGGCGGTGCAGGTGTTGCGGTGCAACCGCCGCTGTTCGACACCATGCTGGCCAGCTATCTGGCCAACCCGGCCTCCCGGTCTCATGGCATGGACGGCCTGGCCGCCGATCTTCTCAACTACCGGACCATCCCCTATCACGAGGTGGTCGGCCGCGGCCGCCAGCAGCTTGGTTTCGAAGAAGTCGATCTCGAACGCGCCACCCGCTATGCCGCCGAGGACGCCGATATCACCCTGCGGCTTCATGAAAAGCTGGTGCCGATGGTTGTTGAACAACAGCAGCAGGAGCTGTTTGATCAGGTTGAGATGCCTTTGCTGCCGGTGCTGGTCGCCATGGAGCAGGCTGGTATTCGTATCAATGCTGACTTTATGGGAGCTTTATCGCAAGAGATGGGGCAGAAATTGTCGATACTCGAGTCGAACATTCATGATCTTGCTGGAACCGCTTTCAATGTCGCCTCCCCCAAGCAGCTCGGTGAGATTCTGTTTGAGAAGCTCAAACTGCCGAAAGGGAAGAAGACCAAGACCGGCTGGTCGACCGACAGTGAAGTCCTGTCCAAGCTGGCTGAAGAACACGAGATTGCAGCCAGAATTTTGGACTATCGTTCACTGGCTAAACTGAAGGGGACCTACACCGACGCTTTGCCGAAAATGGTCCATCCGCTCACCGGACGGATCCACACCAGTTTCAATCAGGCGGTGACCGCCACCGGTCGGCTCTCCTCCAGTGATCCGAATCTGCAGAACATCCCGATTCGTACCGAGGAAGGACGGCGGATTCGCGAGGGGTTCATCCCGGACCAAGGCTGTCTGTTGCTGTCGGCCGACTATTCCCAGGTGGAGCTGCGCATCCTCGCCCACCTGGCCGACGAGCCGGCGCTGCAGCAGGCCTTCGCTCGTGGTGAGGACATCCATCGCCGCACCGCCAGCGAGGTTCTCGGACTCTTCCCTGAGCTGGTGTCCGACGATCAGCGGCGGGCCGCCAAGGCGATCAATTTCGGGGTGGTCTACGGTATCAGCGCCTTCGGGCTGGCCAGGCAGCTCGACATCGGTCGCCGTGAAGCCCAGCAGTTTATCGACCGCTACTTCGAGCGATATCCCGGCATTCGCATCTTCATGGAACGCTGCATCGCCGAGGCTCGGGACCATCTTTATGTCACCACGCTGTTCGGTCGGCGCTGCGCTATTCCCGAGATCCACAGCAACAACGGTGCGGTTCGCGGCTACGCCGAGCGCAATGCTATCAACTACCCGGTGCAGGGGTCGGCGGCCGACATCATCAAGGTGGCGATGATTGGCATCGCCCGGCGTTTGCGAGCCGAAAGCTTGCAGTCGAGGATGCTACTCCAGGTTCATGACGAACTGGTCTTTGAAGTGCCGGCAGATGAGGTGGAAGCAGTCTCTACTCTGGTCAGAGAGGAGATGGAGGGAGCGGCGCAGCTCTCGGTGCCGCTCTCGGTCGAAATCGGCACCGGTCACAACTGGCGCGAGGCGCATTAGGCGAGTAAGGTCCGATCCTTCGGTTTCAGGTTCAGGGGGCGACCCCTGGTTTTGACGTTTTGATGAAAAAGAAGCGCAGTATCCCGAGCAGTCCGACCAGGGCGAAAAAGACGCCGCGCCAACGGGGCGGTTCCTTTCCTTCGCTCAGGAAGATCACGTTGTCGGACAGTTCCAGGTTGGTCTCCTGGGCCAGTTTCAGCAGTTTCTGCCGGTTTCCGCGGCTGATCAGGCCTGAGACCAGCATCCCGGTGATATCACGCTGGCGCGAAAATTCTTCGCCGTGTGTGGCCATAAAACTTTTTTTCTCGGGAATGGTGTCGGTGAAAAAGTGGTATTGCTTAAACAGATCAAGCAGGTGCTCGGAGCGGGTTTCGACCAGAACGGAAATTGTCTTCTGTTGTGGTGACTGTTTAAGGGGGACCAGCAAGGCTTCAAGTTCGATGGTCCCCGACGTCGAAATGGCACTGTGCAGATCCTGGTAACCTCCGGTAACGTGGAGCCAGCTGCGCGAAGGCTCCCGTTGTTCCAACTGTTCGATACGGACCCCCTGGGGCTCCAGGTTGTTGACCCAGACATACAGGTCGTTACCGCCGAGCAGCATGAGCACGGTGCTGACGGCCAGCAGGGTGAAGCGAAAACGGTTCATGGTCGATGACCTTCCTGGTATGCATGCAAAAAGAGGGGCTGCTTGGGCAGCCCCTCAATTCTTAGCAGATCAACCGTTTGGATGACAAGCTTTAGGCTTCGGCCCCTTCTTCGACCATGGCCCCCTTCTTCTGGGTGACCAGGGAGACCAGAACCAGGGCAATGAAACTGGCCGGAATCGAGATGGCCGCCGGGCTGTTGAACTGGATCGGCGCGTCTGCGGGGAGCAGGCCATAACGGACCCACATGTCCGGCGAGATCAGGATCAGTCCGAGCGCCGAAGTCAGACCGACAAAAATCGAAGAGGCCACGCCCTGGGCGGTGGTCTTCTTCCAGAACAGGATCATCAGGATCGCCGGCAGGTTGGCCGAAGCGGCGACAGCGAAGGCCCAGCCGACCAGGAACGAGACGTTCATCCCTTCGAAAATGATGCCGAGGTAGATGGCGATGGCGCCGATGACCATGGCGGACACCTTGCCGGCCGTGACCTTGCCCTTCTCGGTCATGTTCATGCCGAGGAAGTTGTCCATCAGGTCGTGGGCCACTGCACCGGCCGATGCGACGATCAGGCCGGAGACGGTGCCGAGGACAGTGGCAAAGGCCAGCGACGAGATCACCGAGAACAGCACGACGCCGAAGGAAAGGGCCAAAAGTGGAGCCGACATGTTGTTGTCGGTGATGTTGATTACGCCGTTGGTCATGGCGCCCAGGCCCAGGTAGAGGGTCAGGATGTAGAAGAAGCCGATGGCGGCGATACCGACGATGGTCGACTTACGGGCAGCCGCCTGGCTCGGCACCGTGTAGTAGCGGATCAG
>PKTY01000228.1 GCA_002869725.1 Desulfuromonas sp.
GCACAGATTCTTCCCAAGCACGAGGATTTCCCCTACACCATTCGAATCGTTTCCGACATCCTCGAATCGAACGGTTCCTCTTCGATGGCGTCGGTCTGCGGTGCCTCCATGTCGTTGATGGATGCCGGGGTGCCGGTCAGCAAGCCGATTGCCGGTATTGCCATGGGGTTGATCAAGGAAGGCGATGATGTTGCTGTGCTTAGTGATATCCTTGGCGACGAGGACCACCTCGGTGATATGGACTTCAAGGTGACCGGGACAGCTGACGGCGTGACCGCCCTGCAGATGGACATCAAGATCTCCGGGGTCACCAAGGAGATTATGCAGCAGGCCCTCGAACAGGCCAAGCAGGGGCGGATTCACATCCTCGGCGAAATGGCCAAGGCGATCTCCGCTCCGCGTGGCGACCTGTCGAAGTATGCACCGCGCATCACCACCATCAGCGTCAAGCCCGATCAGGTGCGTACCGTGATCGGCTCGGGTGGTAAGAACGTGCGGGGGATCATCGAGGCGACCGGCTGTGCCATCGATATTCAGGACGATGGCCGGATCAATATTGCCTCAAGCGATGGTGAAGCCTGCAAACAGGCGATCAAGATGATCCGCGACCTGACTCAGGAGGCCGAAGTTGGTAAGCTGTACCGGGCCACGGTCAGGAAGATCATGGAGTTCGGCGCGTTTGTTGAAATCTTCCCCGGGACTGACGGACTGGTCCATATCTCGGAACTGGCCAAGGAGCGGGTGCGTGCCGTGACCGATATCCTCAAGGAAGGGGATGAGTTGATCGTCAAGTGCATCGGCATCGACAAGCAAGGCAAGATCAAGCTGTCGCGCAAGGAAGCTCTTGATGAAACGATCCCCGAGGATCTTTGAGCCGATCCAGGATGGTCCAGCGAACCACTCTCGCGAATGGTCTCTCGGTGTTGACGGAATGTCTCACCGAGAGCCATTCCGTCTCCCTCGGTGTCTGGGTTAAGACCGGCTCTCGCCATGAAACGGCTCCGGTCAGCGGTATTTCCCACTTTATCGAGCATATGCTCTTCAAGGGGACCGGTCGCCGCAGCGCCCATGACATTGCCAAGGAAATCGACTCGGTGGGCGGAATCCTCAACGGATTCACCAGCCAGGAGTCGAGTTGCTACTATGTCAAGGCTTTAGCCGAAAAGCTTCCCCTAGCCGTAGATCTTCTTGGCGACCTGCTCGGACATTCGCGCTTCGATCCGGAAGAGATCGAGAAGGAACGGCGGGTGATCGTGCAGGAAATCGCCATGGTCGAGGACAACCCGGAAGAGTACGTGCATGACATGTTCATTCACAACTTCTGGGAAGGACACCCGCTGGGCCGACCGGTGATCGGAACCCGCCAGACGGTAGGGGGGCTGAACCGGGAGCAGATGCTCGCCTTTCTCGGCGAGCGTTATGGCTGTGACAACCTGGTAATCGTCGCGGTCGGCCAACTCGATCATGAACAACTGGTCGATCTGGTGGCCGCGACTTTTTCCGATCTGCCTTCCCGCAGTGTGGGCGTCAGCCAGGTAAGCCCGCGGGTCGGTCGTTCTCTTCACTTCAGCCATCGCAATCTCGAACAGGTTCATATCTGCCTGGGGTTCGAAGGGTTGCCACATACCAGCGAAGATCGCTACACCCTGAATGTTTTGAACACCATCCTGGGCGGCAATATGAGCTCCCGTCTGTTTCAGACAGTGCGCGAGGAGCTCGGTGCCGCCTATTCGGTCTACAGCTACCACAATGCTCACGTCGACAGCGGCGCTCTGGTGCTCTATGCGGCGACTTCCACTGACGATTCCCGCCGGGTTACCGATGCCATGTTCCGTGAGCTGACCCGTCTTGCCAACGAACCGGTGAGTGAGCAGGAGCTGAACAGTGCCAGGGATTACCTTAACGGCAGTCTACTGCTCTCCATGGAGAGTAGCGACAGCCGCATGGCACGCCTGGCCAATAATGAACTCTTTCTCGGTCGCACCATCCCTATGGCTGAGAGCCAGGCGCGAATCAGCGCTGTCACGGCCGACGACATCCATCGTCTGGCTCGGTCTCTGTTTCGTAACGAGACACTCAACCTGCAGCTGGTCGGGGGCGTGGATGAGCGGCAGTTCGCCTCCTTCGATCCCGTTTTCAACTGACATCCGGCAGCGACTTCACTAAAGATGGTCAATGGCTTGCTCTGGGAGAGCCTTGCCGGTGGCTAACAGCCAGGAACAACGATGATTGAAGTCAGGTTTACCAGGTTGCGCCCGCAGGCCATAGAGCCACGCTACATGACGGAACATGCCGCCGGGATGGATCTGCATGCGGCCCTTAGCGAAGAGGTCTGTCTGGAGCCGGGCTGCCGTGCCTTGATCCCGACCGGACTGGCCATGGAGATCCCCGCCGGCTACGAAGGGCAGGTCCGGCCTCGCTCCGGCCTGGCGCTTAAGAAGGGGGTGGCCCTGGTCAACGCACCGGGGACGATTGATGCCGATTACCGTGGAGAGATTGGCGTGATCGTTATCAACCATGGCCAGGAGAAGGTTGTCATCGAGCCAGGGGATCGGATTGCCCAGCTGATCATTGCCCCGGTCGTGCGCAGTCGCCTGGTCGAAATCAGCGAACTGGCAAGCTCGGGGCGGGGGGCGGGTGGCTTCGGCCACACAGGAGTCAATGGTAAGCAATGACCAGCATCCCACCGCTGCAGCTTCTTGATTTTCCCTGTGACTATGAGTTCAAGGCTTTTGGCCCTGCTGATCAGGACGGACGGTTTGTCGAGGCCGTGCGTTCGGCGGTGGCGTCGGTAACACCGGTCTCCCTCGATGCAATGCGCAGTCGCCTGAGCAGTGCAGGGCGTTATCTGTGTGTCACGGTTGTGGTGCGGCTCCATGATATCAACCAGCTGCACCGGATTTATGCGGGGCTGCGCAATATTGACGGACTCAAATATCTGTTGTAGTTTCAGAAACCGTTTTCGCTATGAGTCTCTGTAAGGTTCTGACATGCTGCTGCACATTAATCCGCAAAATCCCCAGGAACGACTGATCCACAGAGTGGTCGACTCGCTCAAAAAGGGTGGGTTGATCGCCTATCCGACCGATACGACCTACGGCATCGGCTGTGATATCTTCAATCGTCGCGGTGTTAAAAACATCTACCAGATCAAACAGCGCGACCCGCGCAAACCTTTTTCATTTATCTGCGCCGACCTCTCCGATGCCGCCAACTATGCCCAGGTGAGCAACTTCTCCTTCAAGATCATGAAGCGGCATCTGCCGGGCCCCTATACCTTTGTTCTGGAAGCGAGTAAAATTGTTCCCGATACCCTGACCACACGGCAGAAAACAGTGGGTATCCGCATTCCGGACGACTCGATCGCCCTGGCGATTGTCCGCGAGCTTGGCTATCCTCTGGTCACCACCAGTGCCAACCTCTCTGGCGAGTCGCCACTCCACGATCCGCAGGAGATCGACCTGGTGATGGGGCGCATGCTCGATCTGGTGATCGACGGCGGCGTACGGCTTGGCGAACCATCGACGGTGATCAGTCTGATTGATGACCGGGCCGAGGTGCTGCGACAGGGGAGCGGAGAGACCTCCTGGATTGACCAGTCATGAACGGGGTGCGTCGACTGGTTGGGTTGACGGTCATTTCGGTGTTTTTTTATGGCGTCAACCTGCTATGGGCTGCCGATTCAACGCAGCCGCTGGGTGGGGTCGGGCTGCAGGTGGTGCCGACGGTTGATGGTGAACTAGTGGTCCTGCGGGTTGTCGAGGCGGGTTCAGCTGCTCGAAGGGGATTGCTCCCGGGCGACTTGATCTATCAGGTCGACGACTTCCCACTGACTGGAAGTGATTTTGCCAAGGTTGTCGCCGAACACCTCTGGGGACCGGTTGGATCAAGGCTGATGGTGCATTTTCGTCGTCCCGGAGTGGCCGGACCGCTCAGCGCCACCCTGGAGCGGACCCTGTTTGATCGCAAGTTGACGGTCACACCGACGGCTGGCTGGCCGACAGAGAGCGGCAAGGGAAGAGATTGATGGCTGGACTCAAACAGATCACCGTAGCTTATTATGGCTACCGGCTCGGCACAAAGGGCTGGCGTCCGGAGTTTGATGAGAATGCGCTACCGTCTCTGGTTGACGAACTGAGCACCAGGCTGGAGCCGATGGGGGTGACTGTCTCGTTTGTTGCCGAACCGCAGAACGCTCTTGAGGTTACGGGGTATGGTGATCTGCTCAATACCATTCGTCTGCGCTCCCCCAAGGATCACATTGGCAACCTCTGCCTTGGTCATGTCATCGGCCAGAGTCGCGATTGCAATCTGGTTGAGGATGTGCGGCGCGGAGTGACAAGGGTCGCATTCGCTCCGGAAACCATCGAACCTGAAGGGAGCCACAAGGTGGTTTGCCACAACTGTGGCTGTGGCTGCTGAGAGGCTGGATCCTGCAAAATGATGCTGGTTTTCCCCATGCTGCAGATTGTTGGGCTATTGGCCTGTCTCCCGGCATACCGGGTCGCCTGCCGCCAACAGGATGAGCCGGTCTGGTCGCTGTTTCTGGTGGCTCCTTCGTTTCTGGTGTGGATCGGCATGACCATGGCCGGGTATGGGAGCCCTCATTCGGCGAACTTGGCGGAACTGATTGACCTGTTGCTGGCGACGGTCCTGCTCTATTATGTGAAAGTGTATATCCTCGATCGCCGCAACCGTCTGCCGATTTTTAACAATCTTCTGATCGTGATCGGGACGGTCGGTGCTGCCGTACTGATTAAGCTGCCAATTGCTCAAGGGAGTTGAGATGAAGCGGCTACTTTTGCTGATAACCTTGGTTTGTCTGACCAGTGTCTCAGCTCATGCTGAACTGGCCTATTCCGAACTGGTTCATAGCTACCAGAAGTCCGCCGAACAAAAGTCGCAGCCTCTCGACAGTTACCTGATGGGACTTTACGAAGGGATTAAAGCGGCGAACCTGGCGTACTACATGCAAACCCGGCAGCGCCTGTTCTGCAAGCCTGACAACCTCGAAATGAACGCTCGGGACCTGTTCAAACTGATTAAGGATTCCCACGATTCATTTGATAAAGCCAACGAAATTCCGGTCTCCTATCTTCTGTTTATCGGCTTGCGGCAAACCTTCCCCTGTCTCTAGTCGCCACCCAGACCGCCTCCAAAGGGATCAGAAATGATTTACAATTGTATTGACTTCTCGGCAGTTGTCTCCATTGCCCAGGATGCGGGGGCTGCCATCATGAATATCTATGGCGGTGATTTTCAGGTGCAGACCAAGGGGGATGATTCTCCCCTCACCTGCGCTGACCGGGCCGCTCACCGGATTATCGTCGATGGGTTGTCCGCATTGACACCAACGCTACCGATTCTTTCCGAAGAGGGGCGAGACATCCCGTATGACCAGCGGCGGGATTGGTCGAGTTTCTGGCTGGTCGATCCGTTGGACGGTACCAAGGAGTTCATCAAGCGCAACGGTGAATTTACTGTCAATATCGCCTTGGTCGAAGAGGGGGTTGTTGGTGCCGGGGTGGTGCATGTTCCGGCATTGGGCAAAACCTATGTCGGCCTTGCCCAGCACGGGGCTTGGCTGCAGGGTAATGGTGGGGAATCTGTCGCTATCGGAGTGCGTCGTGCTGATTCGCAGCGGGGTCTCAGCGTGGTAATGAGTCGCTCCCACCCGTCACCGGAGCTGGAACAGTATCTGCAAACGGTCAGGGTGGCCGAAGCGGTTTCGGTCGGCAGCTCCCTCAAACTCTGCACCGTCGCCGAGGGACAAGCTGATCTCTATCCGCGACTTGGCCCGACCATGGAGTGGGACACGGCGGCCGGGCAGGCCGTGGTCGAAGCTGCCGGTGGTTCGGTAACCACACTGGAAGGTGAGCCCCTGGGCTACAATAAAGAAAACCTGCTCAACCCCCATTTCATTGTGCGCGGCCAGTGACCGGCCAGGACACTTCGCGAGGGAACCGATGGCCCAAAATATTCTGGTGACCGGCGCCGCTGGTTTTATTGGCTTTCATCTCTGTCAGCGCCTGCTCGCCCGCGGTGACAGGGTCTTTGGGATCGACAACCTCAACGATTACTACGAGGTCTCTCTCAAGCAGGCCCGACTTGATCAACTGTCTGTCCAGACAGGTTTCAGCTTTCAAAAAATCGACCTGGCCGACAGGTCGGCTCTGGCCGGGCTGTTTGAAAGCCAGCGCTTTGATGTCGTGATCAATCTGGCCGCCCAGGCCGGAGTGCGCTATTCGCTGACCAATCCCCATGCCTATGTCGATGCCAACCTGGTCGGCTTCATGAACGTTCTTGAAGGGTGCCGTCATCAGCAGGTCGGTCATCTGGTCTACGCCTCCTCATCGTCGGTCTACGGGGCCAATACCAGGATGCCGTTTTCAGTTCATGACAATGTCGATCACCCGGTCTCCCTTTACGCCGCCAGCAAAAAGGCCAATGAGCTGATGGCCCATACCTACGCCCATCTCTATCGGCTCCCCTGCACCGGACTGCGCTTTTTTACCGTTTACGGTCCATGGGGCCGTCCCGACATGGCGCTGTTCCTGTTCACCAAAGCGATTCTCGCCGGAGAGCCGATCGATGTCTTCAACAACGGCCAGATGCAGCGTGATTTTACCTATATCGATGACATCATCGAAGGGGTGGTGCGGGTTGCCGACCGTCCGGCCAGCACCAATCCCTCCTGGTCAGGCGCCGCTCCCGACCCCGGAACCAGTTCCGCCCCCTACCGGATCTATAACATCGGCAACAGCAGCCCGGTGCCGCTCATGACTCTGATCGAGACCCTCGAACGGGCCCTGGGCAAAAAAGCAATCAAGAATTTTCTGCCGATCCAGCCCGGCGATGTCCCGGCGACATGGGCCGATGTCACCGACCTGATCGAGGATGTCAGCTTTAAACCGGCGACCTCGATTGAGGATGGAGTCGGAAAGTTTGTCGCTTGGTACCGATGTTATTATGAGTGACAGTCACATTAACCAATCTGAAATGAGTTGAAAGTTTGGTGATAGTATCTGAAAGGACGGATCAATGAATCTAGCGGTTGTCGGAACCGGTTATGTTGGTTTGGTCAGTGGTGCCTGCTTTGCCGAAATGGGGCATCGGGTGACCTGTGTCGATATCGATGCGGCCAAGGTCCAGCGGCTCAAAAAAGGTGTGATCCCGATTTATGAGCCCGGTTTGACTCCTATTGTGATGAGCAATGTCGAGCAGGGAAGGCTTCATTTTACCACCAGCCTGGCAGAGGCTATGGATGGCGCTATGGTGGTCTTCATAGCTGTCGGCACCCCGCCCGGTGAAGATGGCTCGGCTGATCTGCGCCATGTCCTGGATGTGGCTCGCGAGGTAGGAACGCATCTCGACGATTACAAACTGATTGTTAATAAATCGACGGTACCGGTCGGGACAGCGGAACGTGTCAAACAGGCGGTCAATGATGTCCTCGCGGTGCGGGGTGTCGAGGTCCCCTTCGATGTTGCCAGTAACCCCGAGTTTCTCAAGGAAGGGGCTGCGGTCGAGGATTTCATGAAACCAGACCGTATCGTGGTCGGTGTCGAGTCGGAACGGGCCAAAGAAGTGATGCGTGAGCTCTACCAGGATTTTTGCCGCAATCACGACCGGATTCTGGTGATGGGGCTCAGAGACGCCGAGATGACCAAATACGCCGGCAACGCCATGCTGGCCACCAAGATCTCCTTCATGAACGAGATTGCAAACCTCTGTGACCTGGTTGGCGTCGATGTCGAAAAAGTAAGGCTTGGTATCGGCTCGGACAGCCGCATCGGCTATTCCTTCATCTATCCGGGGTGCGGTTATGGTGGCTCCTGCTTCCCCAAGGATGTGCGTGCTCTGATCCACACTGCACAACAGAACGATTTCAGGCCGATGGTCCTTAGCGCGGTTCACGACCGTAATGAGGGTCAGAAGCATGTACTGTTTCACAAAGTCAGGGAGCGCTTCGGTGAAGACCTGAGTGGATTGACTTTTGGCCTCTGGGGGCTGGCCTTCAAGCCTGGCACCGACGACATGCGGGAGGCCCCGTCGGTGGTGCTGCTGCACGAACTGATCGGTGCCGGGGCCAGGGTGCTGGCCTATGATCCGGAGGCGATGGATGTTGCTCGGCGTGAGCTCCCCGACCTCTGGTTTAAAAAAGGTTTGTTGACCTTGGCGCGCAACCAGTACGAAGCGCTGGACGGAGTCGATGCCCTGGTTCTGGTGACCGAGTGGAAACCGTTTCGCCACCCTGATTTCAAAGCTATGCACGGCATGCTCGGCCAAAAAATCGTCTTCGATGGACGCAATCAGTACGACCCTGTCGTTTTGAAAGACCAAGGCTTCGAGTACTACGGAATCGGTCGTCGCTGACCAGACCATTCGCAAGGCACCATGTCGGCATTTTTTCAGGAAATCCTGCTGCGTAAACTTCTTCGCAACCGAATGGCCATGGCCGGAGCGGCCATTGTCCTCTTTATGTTCGCGCTGGCCGTGCTGGCTCCGCTGGTCGCTGGTGACCCCGGTGCGATTGATATCGCCAGGCGTCTGCAGCCACCCGCCTCCGGCCACCTGCTGGGTACGGATGACCTCGGCCGGGATGTGCTGGTACGCATCCTCTATGGTGCGCGTATCTCCCTGCTGGTCGGGTTTGTCGCGGTCGGTATCGCGACCTTGATCGGGATCGTGCTCGGGGCTTTAGCGGGCTACTACGGCGGTTGGGTCGATGGTGTGATCATGCGCTTTGTCGATATCATGCTCTGCTTTCCGTCGTTCTTTCTTATCCTGGCGGTCATCGCTTTTCTCGACCCGTCAATCTGGAACATCATGATTGTAATCGGTCTTACCGGCTGGATGGGGGTGGCACGGCTGGTTCGCGCCGAATTCCTATCACTGCGTGAGCGCGATTTTGTGCTGGCCGCCCGCGCTCTGGGAGCGCGGGACAGTCGGATCATTTTTCGTCACATCCTGCCCAATGCCATCTCGCCGGTTTTGGTTTCGGCAACACTGGGGGTGGCCGGTGCCATTCTTACTGAGAGCGCACTCTCTTTTCTGGGGATTGGTGTGCAGCCACCAACCCCGTCCTGGGGGAATATGCTGATTGCCGGCAAGCAGACCCTCGGCACGGCCTGGTGGTTGTCGGTCTTCCCCGGTCTTGCCATCTTGCTGACAGTGCTCGGTTATAACCTGCTCGGTGAGGGGATACGTGATGCCCTCGATCCCCGCCTGCGCGAGTAACATATAATGAGTAGTCAATGCTCCATCCCCACCTCACTTGAAGGGTTAAAACCCGATCAACTGATCCTGTCCCGAAGTGACGCTTTTCGCCACGCGGACTTCGCGCTGGTCTTCGATACCTTCCATAGCGAATCGACCTTGCGCCGGCAGTTTGCCGATCGTGATGAGTATGTCGGCTATGCGCAGGTCAATCTGCAGACCTCTTTCAAGATTCTGGAATGCCGGATACTCGATCAGGACCACAGAGGAGACGAAGCCCGGGTTATTTCGCTGATGACCGTTGAGGTGGACGGTAAGATCCAGCGCTACGCCGAGCTTGCCTGGTTGCGCAGGGAGAAGGGGAGCTGGTGTTACCATCGCGGACAGAGGTGGGATGAAAATCTTCCGGGTCATGTTGAGCAGATTGATTTTGCCGCTTTCGATCGCCTAGAACCGAAGCTCATATTTTAAACCTGCCATGCCTGAACTCCCGGAAGTCGAAACCACCCGCCGCGGGATTGAGCCACTGCTACTGGGGAAAACTATCGACACTGTGGTGGTGCGCAATGCATCCCTGCGTTGGCCGGTCCCGGACTGTTTAGCCGAACTGCTCTCCGGGCAGTCTGTGCAGAAGGTTTCCCGTCGTGCCAAATACCTTTTGCTCGGTTTTGAGCGCGGAACCCTGATCGTGCATCTTGGAATGACCGGGCATTTACGGGTGATCGCCCGGCATGCTGCACGTCGCAAACACGACCATGTCGAGCTTCACTTTGCTGATGGAACAGCTCTCTGCTTCAATGATTCACGCCGTTTCGGCGCCATGCTCTGGACGGCTGACCATCCACTGCAGCACCCCTGCCTTGCCGGCCTTGGCCCTGAACCTTTCGACGACGGTTTTACTGCAGAACACCTCTACGAAAGAGCCAACAGGCGCACCGTTGCGGTCAAACAATTTCTGATGGATGCCAAGGTGGTCGTCGGCGTCGGCAACATCTATGCCAGCGAAGTCTTGTTTCGCGCCGGGATCGACCCACGCCGGTCAGCTGGCAAGATCGATATGGCAACCTGCCGGCGACTGGCCGATGCCGTTCGGGACGTTCTTGGCGAGGCCCTTGACGCCGGGGGGACCACGATTCGCGACTTCGCCGACGCATCGGGCAAGCCGGGCTATTTCCAGCAACAGTTGAGGGTTTATGGGCGTGCTGATCAGCCCTGTGTTGTTTGTCAGGGGGCGATCAGCCATTTTCGCCAGACCCAGCGCTCGACCTACTTTTGTCCGAACTGCCAGAGATGAAAGGGTTGCCAGCCAGACCTTGTACGGCCACTTAAACACTTGCATATTTGAACCCGATGCGCTAATAACAGGAATTCATCCGCCAGCAGGGCGCAAAAAGCTCTTGACTGGAGGGGTAAACTCCTTATAGTGACCGATTTGCTGCTCGTGACTCCAGGTCAGTTCCGTGAACATTCGTCTTGATAAACTGAAGGCTCGCCCGCGGCAGGTCGTGATCGACGAGCCTGTGGAAGGGTTCCCGGTTCTGAACGAGGTTGCCGAGCGCGAAGGGCTCGAGTTTGTTGAGCCGATAAAAGGTCGTTGCCTGGCGACCTGGGCCGGCGATGTGGTTGAAGTGACCGGCCGCTTGCAGTCAAGGGTCAAGGCCCCCTGTGGGCGATGTCTCGAAGAGGTTGAGCAAACGCTTCACGTTGATGTCCTGCTCTGCTACGTTCCGGAGGGACGCAAGGCTCGAGACGACTCGGCTGCGATCGAAGTTGAACTTGACGAGGATGACCTGGGGCTGATCGTCGTTCAAGGCGATGAAATTGATCTGCGTACAGACCTCGCTCAGGAGCTGGTCATGGCTCTCCCTGTTCAGATACTGTGCGACGAAGGTTGCGACGGCCTTTGCCCGGTTTGCGGAGTCAATCGTAACCTTGCGGTCTGCACCTGCGAACGGCCACAGTTTCATTCGAGTCTTGCGGAATTGAAGAACTTCAAAGCTGAAAAATAGTCATTCTCCCGGCTTGGATGCCGGTGAGTACCATCACAAAATGATCCTCCGGCCTCCCGGATGGTTCCAAGGAGAAATGCACATGGCAGTCCCCAAAAAGAAAACTTCGAAATCCAAGCGCGATATGCGCCGGTCACACGACGCTTTGCAGGCCCCGGGAATTTCCACCTGCCCGCAATGCCGCGAACCGAAACAACCGCATCGGGCCTGCCCTGGCTGTGGAACCTACAAGGGCAAGGATGTAACGGGTTCTGCTGAGTAAAGGCGACTTCTTTTGATGCGCCGTCCAATCGTTGCCGTCGATGCCATGGGAGGGGATCACGCACCTGCTCATGAAATCGCAGGTGCGGTTATGGCTGCCAGACGCTGGCAGATTCCCATTGTTCTGGTCGGCCAGACCGAACGGATTGAGCCGGAACTGAACAAGCATGACCTGACGGGAACCGAGATCACGATTCACCAAGCAAGTGAGGTGGTCGGGATGCACGATTCCGCTTCGGACGCCGTTCGCAAGAAGAGAGATTCTTCGGTTCGGATCGCGTTCGAATTGGTCAAGAGCGGTGCGGCCGATGCGGTGGTGAGTGCCGGCAACTCCGGTGCCACCATGGCTGCAGGCATGTTTGTTCTCAAGCGGATCAAAGGAATCGACCGGCCGGCAATCGCAACGGTTGTCCCTAACCTGAGTGACCAGACGGTCATCCTCGACGTGGGGGGCAATGTTGACTGCAAGCCTCAGCACCTGGCCCAGTTCGCCCTGATGGGGCAGGTTTACGCCAGTCAGATGCTTGGCAAGCAGAAACCGCGCGTGGGCCTTCTCTCCAACGGCGAGGAGGAGAGCAAGGGGAACGAGTTGACCCGGGAGACCCATTGTCTTCTGAAGAATGCACCGTTCAACTACCTCGGTTACATCGAAGGGCGCGACATCTACAATGGCAATATCGATGTGGTGGTCTGCGACGGATTCGTCGGCAATGTGGTCCTCAAAGTTTCCGAGGGTTTGGCTGAAGCCATGAGTCGAATGCTGCGCAGCGAATTCAAGTCGCGTTTTCTGTCAAAAGTGGGTTATCTGCTGGCAAAGCCGGCTCTGTCAGCCTTTCGCAGAAAGATCGACTACGCTGAATATGGTGGCGCGCCGCTACTTGGTATCGAAGGGACAGGAGTTATCTGTCACGGCAGTTCCAGCCCGCGGGCGATTATGAATGCGGTGCATATGTCTTTCGAGTACGAGCGTCGGGAGGTCAACCGGCAGTTGGTCAACTCTCTCTCCACACTCTCAGGATGTTTGCAACCGGAAGCGGTATTGCCGGTTTCCTCCCAGTCCGATCTCTTGTCATGCAAAGGAGGCCAGAATTGATCAGAGCGCGCATTATCGGTACCGGTTCGTACGTTCCGGAAAAGGTTTTGACCAATGCCGACCTGGAAAAGATGGTCGAGACCAGCGACGAGTGGATTACAGCCCGGACCGGCATCAGGGAGCGGCACATCGCAGCCGACAAGGAATACACCTCGGACCTGGCGACCAAAGCTGCTCAGAACGCTCTCGATATGGCCGGAGTCAAAGCTGAAGAGATCGACTATCTGGTGGTCGGGACCATTACCGGTGACTACCCATGGCCGGCTACGGCCTGCATCGTTCAGAGCAACCTGGGGGCGGTCAACGCCGGGGCTGTTGATGTCTCGGCGGCCTGCAGTGGTTTTGTCTACGCTCTGGCTGCCGCCTCCGATCGTATCCAGGCTGGCCACGCCAAAAAGGCCCTGGTGATCGGCGCGGAGACTCTGTCACGGATCATCGACTGGGAAGATCGTAATACCTGTATCCTGTTCGGTGACGGTGCCGGTGCCGTGGTTCTTGAGGCTCAGGAAGGGGAAGCCGGGATTTTATCGACCCATCTGCATGCTGATGGGACCCAGCTTGAGCTCCTCTATCAGCCCGGCTTTGCGACTCGCATCCTCCCCTCCATCGAAGCCCTCAAGGAGCGTCCCAATTTCTTATATATGCAGGGGAACGAGGTCTTCAAGGTCGCGGTTCGTTCTCTGACCGAAGTGGCCAATATCGCACTGAAGGCCAACCAGATGAAGGTCGAGGATATCGATCTTTTTATTCCTCACCAGGCCAACATCAGGATCCTTGAAGCGACAGCCAAGCGTCTGAAACTTCGGAGTGAGCAGGTCTATATCAACGTCGACCGGTTCGGCAACACTTCGGGGGCGACCATCCCTCTGGCACTCGATGAGGTCAATCGTGCCGGGAAGTTGAAGGCCGGCGATATTTTGCTACTCGATGCTTTCGGTGGTGGCTTTACCTGGGCTGCGGCCATGGTTCGCTGGTAACAGCTACCGGTTGCTGGAGGATTTGCGGATGATCGCTTTTCAGTTTCCCGGCCAGGGGTCGCAACATCCCGGCATGGGTAAAAACCTTGCGGAACAGTTTGCTGTTGCCCGTGAGACTTTTGAAGAGGCCAACGACGCTCTCGGTTTCAACCTTGCCGGGCTCTGTTTCGACGGACCCGAGGAAGATCTCAAACTGACGGCGAATACTCAACCGGCGATTCTGACCACGAGCGTGGCCGCTTTGCGGGTTCTTCAACAAGAGACCGGCTTGATCCCGACTTATGCCGCGGGACACTCACTTGGCGAGTATTCAGCCCTGGTCTGTGCCGGTGCTCTCGGTTTTGCCGATGCGGTGCGCACTGTCAGGCAGCGTGGACTCTTTATGCAGGAAGCCGTTCCGGTTGGCACCGGCGCCATGGCAGCCATCCTGGGGCTGGATAAGGAGAAGCTTGAGACGGTCTGTGTACAGGCTTCCGAGAATCAGGTTGTTGCACCGGCAAATTTTAACAGTGGCGGACAGATCGTGATTGCCGGGCATGCTGAGGCAGTCGACCGGGCCGTTGCTCTGGCCAAGGCTGAAGGTGCCAAACGGGCCATGTTGTTGCCGGTTAGCGCTCCATTCCACTGCCCGCTCATGACGCCAGCCGGAGAACGTCTGGCTGCTGTCCTTGAGACCGTGGAGATTAACCCGTTGCGTATGCCGGTCGTCACCAATGTCGAGGCATTGCCCAACCAGGCTGTCGGCCGGGTGCGTGAACTGCTGGTCGCCCAGGTCAGCGCACCGGTTCGCTGGGAGGAATCGATGCAATGGATGCTTGATCAGGGGGTCGAGCGTTTTATTGAAATTGGTCCCGGCAAAGTCTTGTCCGGCCTGATCAAGCGCATGGCCAGGCAGGCTGTTATCGAGAATATCCAGGAGAGTTCCGACCTGCAAGGACTGGCTTGACCACCGGTCTTTCATTTTAGGAGTTGACCATGCTGGAAGGGAAAGTTGCAATTATTACCGGGGCTTCGCGTGGCATTGGCCGGGCGATTGCTCGACAGTTAGCCGCCTTGGGAGCCAAAGTTGTCGTCTCGGCGCGCAATGCCACATTGCTTCAGGAACTGGTGGAAACCATCAAAGGGGAGGGTGGGGAGGCCCTGGCGGTTGACGGCGATGTGGCCCTCGGTGCCGATGCCGACCGGCTGATCGATCAGGCGGTTGCGGCGTTTGGTCGGGTCGATATCCTGGTCAACAATGCCGGCATCACCCGTGACAGCCTGTTGGTTCGCATGAAGGATGAAGACTGGGACCAGGTGCTCGACACCAACCTGAAAGGGGCTTTTCTGTGCAGTCGCGCAGCGGCTCGAGTCATGACCAAGCAGAAGTCAGGGAGAATCATCAATATCTCATCGGTGGTCGGCGAGATGGGGAATGCCGGGCAGGCCAACTACTGTGCCAGCAAGGCCGGGCTGATCGGTCTTACCAAGTCGAATGCTCGAGAGCTGGCCCGTCGCAACGTGACGGTCAATGCGGTGACGCCGGGCTTCATTACCACCGACATGACTGCCGATCTCCCGGAGAAAATTAAAGAAGGATTGACCACGCAGATCCCCCTTGGCAAGATGGGATCCTGCGAGGATATCGCTCATGCCGTGGTCTTCCTGGCGTCGGATCAGTCCGCCTATATTACCGGCCAGGTGCTGGGGGTTAACGGCGGGATGTACATGTAGAGAACAATCAACTCATTGGGCCAAAACATAAAGTGGCCCGAACACCATCGGGAGGTATTTCAATGGCTTCTATTGCAGAACGTGTCAAGCAGATTGTTGCTGAGCAACTTGGTGTCGATGAAGATCAGGTAACCAC
>PKTY01000081.1 GCA_002869725.1 Desulfuromonas sp.
ATAAAGTTTGTTAAAAAATATCCTGGAATTGAGTAGAAGTTTCATGAGCTTAAAGATGAAAAGTATCATCGCTGCTGTGATCCTGATTTGTGGCATGGCAGGGGTGGCTATTTCGGCGGAAGAGAACGGTTTGTCCACTCAGCCTGTGGCCAAAGTCGGCAATATTGCCATCAGTCAGGTCGAGCTCGAATACAAGTTTCAGCAGGCTGTGCCGATGGTGCAAAGTTTTCATGGTGGCATAGGTCCTGAGCGGGTTGCCGAACTTCGTCAGGAGGCGCTAGACGGGCTGATCGAACGGGCCTATAAAGTGCAGTATGCCATTGCTGAGGAGGTCTCTGTCGATGGAGGTGCAGTGGAGGCCGAATGGCAGAAGCTTTTGGAGAAGAATAGCAACCTCTCCAAGTTTATAGGGACGCCGATAGGGAGCAAGCTAAGGGCAAACCTCTACTTCGATCTGCTGTCAGCTGAGGCGGAGAAAAATGCCGTCGAGGATAAAATTACAGTCAGCGACGAGGACGTGCTGAAGCACTACCAGCAAAATAAAGAGAAATATTTTCGTCCCAAGCTCTACACGGCAAGTCACATCCTGATCCGGGTCGACCCAGCTTCCAACGCCGAAGAAAGAGAGGAACGCAAGGCTCGAGCGGACGAGCTGATGAAGCGCGCCCAAGACGAAGAGGATTTTTATAACCTCGCCTACTACGAGTCGGATGATCGGTCAAAGTATGTCGGCGGGAGTCTTGGCTCTTTCCATGCCGGCCAAACCGTTGCAGAGTTTGATGAAGCGATTCAGAATATGAAGGCTGGTGAGGTCGCCGGACCGATTCGTACGATGTACGGCTACCACATTATCAAACTCGACAAGGTGGATGAGGCGCGCCAGCTGGATTTCGAAGAAGTTTCGGCTGCGATCAGAACGGCTTTGAAGAAAAACGAGCGTGAAGAGCTCTATGAAGCTTGGATGGCCAAGCTCAAGGAGAAATACCCGGTCGAGCGTTATAACTGAGTCTTTGATCTGTATGCTTGCATCATTTCAAGCACGCCTTCTGGCTATAGTGCTGATTTTAACGCTGGTCAGTGGCTGTGCAGGAATCAATTCCGGGAGCTTTTCCTGGCGGGATGAAGCTGTCGATCTGACCTGGCCTCCACCTCCCGATCTGCCTCGTATCGGTTATCTTCGTAGTTTTCATGGACCGACCGACTTTCGGACAAAAGATGGCGGCAGGGGCCTCCTGACCTGGCTGCTAGGTGAACGACAGGATGAGCTTCCTCTCCTTTCGCCGTTTGCAGTGGCGGCAACGGCCAGCGGCTTGGTGTGGGTCGCCGACAACGGTTCGCGGATGCTCTACCGCTTCGATGTCAATCGCCGACGGGTTGAGTATTTTCAAGAGCTTGGTGGGCTGCGTCTGTTCTCGCCCAACGGTCTGGCCGTTGATGAAACTGGTCAGCGCCTGTTCCTCTCCGACGCCGGCCTCGATCGGGTGCTGGTGCTCGACCAGCAAGGGCGGTTGCTCGACAGGTGGGGACCCCAGCAAGGATTTTCTCGGCCCGTCGGTTTGGCTTACGACCCGCAGCAAGGGCGTCTATTGGTGGCCGATGCCATGGGGGGCCAGGTTTTTGTCTACGATTCCCAGGGCCGTGAGCTGTTGCGCCTTGGCAGTCGGGTCAACGCCGACGGCAGGTTTGCCCGACCGCTGGCCGTCGATTTCGGTCCGAACGGTGAAATTCTGGTGCTTGATGCGCTCTCTTTCCGGGTGGAGGTCCTCGACGGGGAGGGGGACTTGCTGACCACCATCGGTCAGGTCGGCGATGCCGCCGGTTTTCTGGCCCGACCCAAGGGTCTGGCGGTGAATGCCCAGGGACATGTCTTCATCTCCGACTCGGCATTTGACAACATTCAAGTGTTCGATATGGCGGGAAACCTCCTTATGTACTGGGGGTCTGCCGGGAGCGGCCTCGGCCAGTTCAATATGCCGGCCGGGCTGTTTGTCGATGCTGAAGGCCGCTTGTTTGTGGCCGACTGGTATAATCACCGCGTCCAGGTGTTTGAAAGCCTTAAGGCGACCGAGTGATCTTGGGGGCTGGTGCAATTATTGCAGACAGATTTTGTCATAATGCGTCCTCCTTGGTTCGGCTTGTAGCGATGCCGTCAGGGGGGAAACCGTCAGGTAATGTTGCTTAGCACTGGTGGTTCAAGGGATGATGTCAGATCGCGTACAGAAAATCGGATTGTTGGTCACTTCTTCTCTCCTGGTGGTGCTTATGGCCGGTGCAGCCTTGGCTGTGTCGTTAACCGATCTGGACAACCCCCACAACCTGGCCAGCACCTCGAACAACACGATCGAAGCCGCTGCCCCTGGATCAGGGGGGACCGACCGGATCTGCATTTTCTGTCACACCCCCCATTCGGCGACTCCTGAATCGACTCTCTGGAGTCGACCGGATCCCGGTCTGTCCGGAA
>PKTY01000415.1 GCA_002869725.1 Desulfuromonas sp.
CTGCAAGTTCTGCCGGCAGAGGTTCCGGACGCAGCAGGATGACGAGGTTTGCGTTCACGTGCTGTTGAGCAACCTTTAGCAAGGCTTGAGTCTCACTCGCTTCCTGGCGGCCAGCGACAACCAGTTCCCGCGACGGTTCCAGCAGACAGGATGCCGCCTGCAGCAACCGGGTAAAGCCCCCGGGAGAGCGAGTCACCTGCGCCGAGAAGCTCAGCAACAGACGTTCAGCCCGGGTCCGCCACCGCAGATCACCAGTCAACAAAAAGAGCCGCGCAAAAACGTCCAGCGCAACGGACCCGGCAGACGGAATGGCGCCATCCCAACCGGTACGCGGGCGAACGACCAGTGGATTGGCATCGTGCGCCGTATCATACAAACAACCGCTCTGTTCATCCTGGAATAGATCAGCCAGTCGTCCAGCCAGATCGATGGCCCGCAGAAGGTCTCCCGTCTCAAAACCGGCGGCATAGAGGTCCAGCAACCCACAGGCGACAAAAGCATAATCTTCCGCAAAGCCACCAACCGATGCAGTCCCGTCACGAGAGCAGCGTAGCAGTCTGCCATCACTGGTCGTCAGCTGAGCCTCAATACACCTGGCAACCTGTCTGGCATCCATATAGAAGGACGGTTCGTCCAAGACCGTGGAGGCCTTTGCCAGAGCCGAGATCAGCATGCCGTTCCAGCCGGTCACCAGCTTTTCATCACGGTGCGGTCGGGTCCGCTGCTGCCTGGCAGTCAACAGCTGGTGACGCGCTTCAGCGAGGTTCTCGGCGTCATCTAACGCGACAGAGGTCGACAGGGAGAGGATGTTTGTACCGGTCAACTCGCCACTCGCCTCATCGTGGAAGTTCCCTTCTGCAACGACACCATAAACTGTGCTGAAGTGCTGTGCTGGAGCCTTTCCCAGATGCTGACGGATTTCCGCGGCCGACCAGACATAAAAAAGCCCCTCAACGCCGTCCGTGTCCGCATCTTCGGCGGAATAGAAAGCTCCCTGCGGTGCCCGCATGTCGCGCCTCAGGTAGGTGACAATTTCCCTGGCCGTTCGGGCGTACATCGGGTTGCCGGTCAGTTGAAAAGCTTCAGCATACACGGTCAGAAGGCCGGCCTGGTCGTAAAGCATCTTTTCAAAATGAGGAACCTGCCAGGCGGCATCGGTGGCATAGCGGTGAAACCCAAAACCCAGGTGATCGTAGATCCCACCACAGCGCATCGCGACCAGAGTCTGCTCGACCATTGCCAGCAACGACGCATCACCGGTTACCCGATAGCGATGCAACAGAAAAGACAGATCGTGCGGCCGGGGGAACTTCGGCGCCTTGCCGAACCCGGCATGCCGCTGATCGAAACTGGCCCCCAACTGCCCGGTCGCCCGCGCAAAAATCGCTGCATCCAGGTCAGGCGCTGCAGCCGCCCCTTCGCTCCTGTTGAGCAGATCGACAACCTGCTGGCCGACCTTGATAAGCTGCTCCGGTTCGGTCTGCCATTTTTCGGCGACCAGCGGCAGCAGATCCATCATACCGGGGCGACCGCGACTGCCCCGCTTCGGGATATAGGTCGCGGCATAAAATGGCAGCGCATCAGGCGTCAGAAAAACCGTCAAGGGCCAACCACCACCGCCGGTCATCCTCTGACAGGCGTCCATATAGACCTGGTCAATATCGGGGCGCTCCTCGCGGTCCACTTTGATGGCCACAAAATTCCGGTTCATCAGGGCAGCGACGTCATTGTCCTCAAAGCATTCATGTGCCATGACATGACACCAGTGACAAGTGGAGTAGCCGATCGACAACAGGATCAACATGTTTTCCTGGCGCGCCCTTTCGAAAGCGGCATCGCACCACGGATACCAATCAACGGGGTTCTCTGCGTGCTGCAAAAGATAAGGGCTGGCTTCTCCAGCCAAGCGATTTGCCGACATGATTTGCCTGCTCCTTTCAGACCGAGTGACAGAGGAGTCACAAACAACGTCCGGCCTGGTTCAATACCATCTTAATTCATTCCTCAGGGAATTCTCCAGTCCTCCATTCAAAACAAGAACAAAGGAGAGGAACCCCAACTTGCAAAAGGCCTCAAAAACGGTACATTAGAAACGAGAGGACCAATTTCGATCCGGGAGGATTCATGTTCGAATATGGCGCTGTGATCAGCAAGTCTTTTGCTGATCAGGTGGCAGAAAACTTTACTTCACTGATCCAGTTTCTCAGTGATATTTCTCCCCTCTGGTATCTCGGCGGGGTCATCCTCTTCTTCGCTTTTGTGCGTATGCTGACCAATAACAGCGTCGCCAAAAAATAGGGGCAGGCCTGGCGCGGCAACGCTCAGAAGAAGCTTTCGCAATCACCATTATCTTCCCATCACGGTACATCAAAAAACTTGCGCATTCTGTCTACAAAAGTTAGCCTTGGCATCGATTGATCGCCTGACACCCACGCACAAGGATTGACATGATGTC
>PKTY01000108.1 GCA_002869725.1 Desulfuromonas sp.
GAAACGCAGGTCGACTCATCCATGCCGCGATCGAAAGGAGCCACCGGGTGGGTGGTGAAACCGCGGTCGCCGAAGCCGATGGCCTTGGTGTTCTGGAAGCTCTGGCAGACGTTGACGCAGCGGCGGCAGGCGACGCACTTGTTGAGGTTACGGCTGTAGAACTTGTTGGTGTCGTCCAGCGGGTAGTCGTTGCGCAGACCGGGATAGGAGGTCTGCTCAAGGTTATACTGGTAGCAGAGGTCCTGCAGCGTACAGCTGCCGGCCTGCTCGCAGGTCAGGCAATCGAGGGGGTGGTCGGAGAGCATCAGGTCGACAACGACCTTGCGAGCAGCGTGGACCCGCTCGGTGTCGGTCTTGATGACCATGTCGTTCATGACCGGCGTGGCGCAGGCCGGAGCCAGGTTGCGGCGGCCTTCAACTTCTACCACGCAAATCCGGCAAGCAGCAGCCTGTTGGTTGAATTTCTTTTCCATATCCAGGTAGCAGAGGGTCGGAATCTCGATCCCCAGCTGGTTAGCAGCGTCTAGAATCGCGCTGCCGGCCGGTACCTGAGTGGTCTGGCCGTCAATGGTTACATTGAGCATAGACATGCGATATGTCTCCTTTCGTTATTGTTTGATGATGGCGTCAAACTTACACTTGTCGAGACAGGCGCCGCACTTGATGCAGGCGGCCTGATCGATGACGTGAACTTCCTTGACCTTGCCGCTGATGCAGTCAACGGGGCAGACTTTGGCGCACAGGGTACAACCCACGCACTTGTCGGCTACCACGGTGAACTCGAGCAGGTCGGAGCAGACGCCAGCCGGGCACTTCTTGTCAACAACGTGTGCCGTGTACTCGTCTTCAAAGACGCGCATGGTCGACAGAACCGGGTTAGGCATGGTCTGGCCCAGGCCGCAAAGAGCGGTGTCTTTGATGGCGACAGACAGAAGCTTCAGTCTCTCGATGTCTTCGAGGGTACCCTGGCCCATGGTGATCTTGTCCAGAGTCTCATAGATACGCTTGGAGCCGATCCGGCAAGGAGTACATTTGCCGCAGGTCTCTTCCATGGTGAAGTCCAGGAAGAACTTGGCAACGGAAACCATGCAGTCGTCTTCGTCCATAACGATCATACCGCCGGAGCCCATCATCGATTGGCAAGCAATCAGGCTCTCGTAGTCGATCTTGACGTCGAGGTCTTTGTAGGTCAGAGCGCCACCGGAAGGACCGCCGGTCTGAACGGCTTTGAACTTCTTGCCGTTAGCCACACCGCCGCCAACTTCCATGATAACTTCCTGCAGGGTAATGCCCATGGGGACTTCGATCAGACCAACGTTGTTGATCTTACCGGCCAGAGCGAAAACCTTGGTACCCTTGGAGGTCTCGGTGCCGATACCATTGAACCACTCGGCGCCTTTAACGATGATGGCCGGGATGCTGGCCAGGGTCTCAACGTTGTTCACGATGGTCGGTTTGTCCCAGTAGCCGGCTTCGGCGGGGAACGGAGGCTTGGTGTAAGGCTCGCCGCGGTTACCTTCCATGGAGTTGATCAGAGCGGTCTCTTCGCCACAAACAAAGGCGCCAGCGCCGTATTTGATGTCGAGGTCGAAACAGAAGTCGGTGCCGAAGATGTTCTTGCCCAGCACACCTTTTTCTTCCGCCTGAGCGATGGCGATCTTCAGACGCGTAATGGCCAGGGGGTACTCGGCACGGATGTAGATGGTGCCTTTGTTACCGCCGATGGCGTAAGCGCCGATGGCCATAGCCTCGAGCACGCTGTGCGGGTCGCCTTCGAGAACGGCGCGGTCCATAAATGCACCCGGGTCACCTTCGTCCGCGTTGCAGACAACGTACTTGGTGTCGCTGGCGTACTTGGCGGCAAAGCCCCACTTAACGCCGGTAGGGAAACCTGCACCACCACGACCGCGGATACCGGAAGCCTTCATCAGCTCGATGACCTGCTCAGGGGTCATTTCGCCGAGGCACTTGGCCAGGGCTTGATAACCGCCGATGGCGATGTATGAATCAATGTTCTCCGGATCGATGAATCCGGAGTTCCTGGTTGCTATTCTGAGCTGCTTTTTCTCTGACATAGCTAGTCTCTCCTTATCCTTATTTTAAAGAACAACCCGTTCGTAGCCTACCGGAATGACTCCATCGACCAATTCGCCGTCCTTGACGTACTTCTGCACCAGGATCTTGGCTTTTTCGGTGTCGACGTATCCAAAGGTCACCGGCTCTTTGCCGGGCAGGGTGACTACTACGGTCGGCTCAGCAAAACAATAAGTCATGCAGCCGGACTGCATGAACTCAACATCTAGGCCCAGAGCAGTAGCTTCGGCTTTCATGGCAGCCAGAACGTCGCGGCCGCCGGAGGCGACACTGCAGGTAGCCAGAGATACGTTTACGATAGGCTTGCCGGTTTTGGCTTGCCCAGCGGCCTGCAGCTCATCGCGCAATTTATTAAGCTCA
>PKTY01000117.1 GCA_002869725.1 Desulfuromonas sp.
CCCCTTCGACCGGCGGAACGATCTGACGCATATTGCCAATCAGAAAGGACTTGCTTAGCTTTTGCAGGCTGCGCGCCACCCGTAGCAAAGTCACCAATCTCTCCTGGCTGTCAGGCCAGCCGATCATCACCGTGTTGCTCTCCAGACCAGCAATGCCGTTGGCCTGGGCGACGGCGACCATGCCACGCTCCACATCCTGGACCACATCGACATCCCCGAAGGCGTCAATCCCTTCACGGTCGAGCAGTCGATTGACCTCTTTCCGCCGGGCATCGACATCAATGTCAAGATTCAAAAGATCCCCGACCCGTAATTCACAAACCGTCAACAGCCCACGCCCTTCACTGAACCAGTCAGCGAAGCGGATCAACTCCAGGCGGTTTTCAATATTCCCTGCAAAGACCAGGATATGAGGGCGCCAGTTGCGCGCTGTCATCCGGTGGTTATCGAGCCTGTGCAGCGCCCAGTGAATGATCGCCTCATAAACATCGCGCCAGAGGTTCCCCCAATGGCCACGGCGCCCACGGCGTTTGATCCAGAACCAGATACCGAACTCGACCATCACGGCCAGAAGACTGGCCGGGAGGTTGATCAGGATCATCACGGCGAAACAGGCCGCAGAACCGGCCAAGCTAAGCCACCAGGGGACTTGGATCCGCGGCCGCCAGGAGGGGTTGCCGGACAAACTCTCCAGAGCCGCAACCAAACAGACGACACCATAGACGGTCAGGAAAAACATGGTGACCACCTCGGCCACCGTGTTCAAATCACCGAGGAATATCGCACCTAAAGCGATCGCCAGGGTGACCCATATGCCATTGACCGGTTCCCCTCCCTTGTGCGCCGTTCTGGACAGCCGCCGGGGGACAAGCCGATCGACAGCCAGCGCCTGAAGAGTGCGGGGGGCTCCCAGCATCGAGCCGACGGCCGAAGAGAAAATCGCCCCCCACAACCCGGGCAGAACGAGCCAGGGGCCAAACAGGGCAATGCGCGACCAGATCAGAGGATCTTCCCGCAACTGAAGAGGATCTGCCCCGACACACAACAGCACCGGGACCAGCAGATAGACCACAAGCCCTGTGAGAGTGGCGAAAACCGTCCCCCGCGGAATTGCCGTGCGTGGCTCGGCGAGGTCACCGGACAGACTTAAGCCCGCCATGACCCCGGTCACCGCAGGGAAGAAGACCGCAAAGACCGGCCAGAAGCCGGTTTCGACCTCGGAACTGCTCCAGAGTCGCTGCAGTTCGCCTCCGCTCAGGGCGCCCCAAGCCATGACGATCAGGGAAAGTCCGATCAGCGCCAGAATTGGAAGCTGGGATCTGAGCGCGAAACCCGCGCCGCGAAAAGCCAGGGCTCCGACAGCCAGAGTAATCAGAAAGGCAGCAAGCTGCACCGGGACATCTGCCCAGACGATCTTCAGCGATTCTGCGAGACCAAAGGCATAAAGGGTGACTGACAAGGCCTGGGAGAGAAACAGGGGGAGTCCGATGGCTCCGCCGATATCGAGCCCAAGACTTCGCGAAATGATGAAGTAAGCTCCACCTACCCCAACCCTGGTATTGGTGGCGATGGCGGAGAGACTGAGGGCGGCAACTAATGTAATCGCATTGGCAAGGACAACAATCAGCAGGGTTTTGGTCAATCCGACCTGACCAAGAACCCAACCAAACCGGAGGTACATGATGACGCCAAGGATGGTCAGAATCGTCGGCGTGAACACCCCCAGAAAAGCGCCCAGCTGCTTCTGTGGCTGTGATCGGCGCGCTTTTTTACTGAGGGTGTCGCGGCTGAACAGTTGGCGAAGAATGGTGATCATGGAGTGCCCCAAAAGGAGTTGAAACCATTGGCCCGAACCGGAAGATGATATGTCATCCGGTGCGGAAGTCAATGGAGATTAGGCCGGGGCATGGTTTCTAGGAATGGTTGACCGCTCGGCTATTCGGAGTCAGGGGCGGCTTCAAAAATTGTTCAACGACTTCATCCGCAGGGAGAAATCCTTCATCCGGTAGATTATTTTGCCGTCCACCGACAGGAAGCCATCTGCCTTGAGCAGCCGCCTTGTCTCATCCACCTCCGTCACCACCGCTTCGACGATCACCTGCTGATTGGTCGGGATGATCTGTCCCCGGTAGTTCCAGCCCTGTTTCTCGTCGAGGGCAACCGTCTCCAGCGCCGTGGTGGCATCGCCACCCCAACGCTTGACCGCGGCGACCTTGAGCAGCTGCAGGAACGATTCGAGGCCGAGGGATCCCGGACAGACCGGGTCCTGATAGAAATGGGCGTCGAAGAACCACTCGCTGGGATCGACCCGTTTGCTGCCGCGGATCAAGCCCAATTCGGCCGGGCCGCCATCGGCGACGAACAGGTCGATATGATCGATCATGCGCAGACGTTTTTCCGGGAAGGGGGGCTGGTCGGGATAAGCAAAGCTTTCTCCACGGGCCTCTTCG
>PKTY01000351.1 GCA_002869725.1 Desulfuromonas sp.
TCAGGCTGCCCCGCGAGAACAATTTGAATCAATTTTTCCGTTTCTGTCTCCAGGTTGGAGAGCAACCGAATCTGTTCCAGCACATCACCTGACAGGTTCTGGGCCTCGTCAATTACAAGAACCGGGATACGACCGGCATGGTTTTCCTCAAGCAGAAACCGGTTGAGATCATCCACCAGTTGAGAAAGGGTCTCCTCCTGGCCTTGTAAACCAAATTCGCGGTTGATGCTGCGCAGGAGCTCAATCGCTGTCAGACGTGGATTGAAGATCAGGGCAACTCGATACTTTTCAGGGTTAAGCTCTCCAAGAAAAGTCCTTAAAATTGTAGTTTTACCAGTCCCAACCTCAACTGTTACCTCAATAAACCCAACCCGGTTCTGCACACCATAGAGCAGATGAGCATACACCTCCCGGTGAGTCTTGCTAAGATAAAGGAACTGAGGATTCGGAGTCAGGTTAAACGGCTTGACCTGCAACCCGAAGAACTGTGTGTACATCGCGCATGCACCTGTCGTAAATCTCAGAGAAAGTAAGATTTTCATTTTCCATTGACTGCTGACAATTTGCAAGTCTCTACTTTACAGTAAGCAGGTATCATCAACTTTAACGCTGGAAAATGCGCAGGATATGATATTCTTTTTACCGGAAGCCTGACACCCTCCCAGAACAGCCCCTGGCTGTCTTAGCAAGGACCACGAGAGCAATGAATGACTGGAGACGCTTTACCGACACTGAACGCATCGCCTATTTCTCAATGGAAATCGGCCTGACCACGGAAATCCCAACCTACAGCGGCGGCCTCGGAGTACTGGCCGGCGACACCATCAAAAGTGCGGCAGACATGAAACTGCCGATGGTCGCCGTCACTCTGCTCAGCCGCAAGGGATATTTCAAACAGTCCTTCTCGAAAGAGGGCTGGCAGATCGAAGAGCCGGTTCAATGGGATCCGGAAAAGATGCTGGAGCTGCTGCCTGGCAAAACTCTGGTCACCATCGAGCAACGTGACGTCAAGGTGCAGGCCTGGCTCTACCGGGTCAAAAGCCCGACCAGCGGGGAACTGCCGGTTCTCTTCCTTGATACAGACATCCCGGGCAACCTGCCGGAAGACCGCAAGATCACCGACCATCTTTACGGTGGCGACCGTGCCTACCGCCTCAAGCAGGAGATTGTACTCGGTATCGGCGGTGCCCGTCTGCTGCGCGTGCTCGGCTTCCAAATCCGCAAATATCATCTCAATGAAGGGCACGCCAGCTTGTTGACCCTTGAGCTGCTCAACCGTCACCGTCGTCCGGTTGAGGATACCTGGGATGAGCGTGCATCCTGGGACACGCACAAAGTCCAGGAGAAGTGTGTGTTTACGACCCACACCCCGGTTGAGGCGGGTCACGATCGGTTTGACTACGATCTGGTGGAGAAGGTGCTGGGGCCGATCATCCCCTACCCCCTCCTCAAGGAACTGGGCGGCCAGAACGAGCTGAATATGACCATGCTGGCCCTAAACCTCTCCCATTACGTCAACGGTGTTGCCAAGAAGCATGGTGAGGTCTCCCAGGCGCTCTTCCCCGGCTTCGAAATCCACTCGATTACCAACGGGGTTCATCCCTTCACCTGGACCTCCCCTTACTTGATGTCGTTGTTCGACAGCTACCTGCCTGGTTGGGCGAATGAGCCGGAGCTGCTGGTGCGCATCGACCTGATCCCCGATGAGGAGCTCTGGGAAGCACACCTCGGAGCCAAGGCCTACCTGTTCCAGTACATCAACGAAGTTCTGGATGGTGTGCAACTCGACCCTGACATTCTGACCATCGGCTTTGCCCGCCGTGCTACCGCCTACAAGCGCGCCAACATGATTTTCACCGATCCGGAGAAACTGCTGGAGATTGGTGACGGCAAGATTCAGCTGGTCTACGCCGGCAAGGCGCACCCGAATGACGACCACGGCAAACGCATGATCCAGGAGATCAGGGAGCAGGCCAGCTTCTTCGGCGACCGGCTCAAAATCGTTTACCTACCAAACTACAACATTGATGTCGCCAGCCGCCTGATCCCCGGCGTGGATATCTGGCTCAACAACCCGCTGCGCCCCCTGGAGGCATCAGGGACGAGTGGCATGAAGGCGGCCCTGAACGGCGTGCCGAATTTCAGCGTTCTGGATGGTTGGTGGATAGAAGGCCATATTGAGAATGTCACCGGCTGGTCGATCGGACCGCCGCCAACAGAAGTCTCCACCGATGTCAGCACATCGGACGAAGACGTCAGGGATCTTTACAAGAAGCTGGAAGAAGTCATTGTCCCGCTCTATTACCAGGACAAAAAAGGCTGGATCCAGGTGATGAAATCGGCGATAGGTAAGAATGCCTACTACTTCAACACCCATGTGATGATGCGGCGGTATGTAACTGAGGCATATCTGCGGTAACCGAAAAGCGTTGACCACGGAGGTCACGGA
>PKTY01000159.1 GCA_002869725.1 Desulfuromonas sp.
ATTCTTCGTGCAGATGCTGGCTGCCCTGTGATGAATGAGTCATTGAGTTCTCTTTCCCGGTTATCGACAAGCCACCAATCCCTGAACATCGATGGTGAGCATTATAGAGGATTCGCTATCAATCCCCAAGGATTTAGAATCGTTTCGGTTTCAGCCACAGAGGTCGCTTGAGCGAAAAAATCGGGCTGATTCTACCAGCAAGCATCTTGACAGTCCACCAGATATTGTGGTTTAAATCTTACCTCTCCACACAATATTGTATTCAATACCTTACAATCGCAATTTCTCCAACATGTTCTGCAGGAAGGGCACTATGAGTAAAAGATCTCAATCCCCACAAATCCCCCTCTCACCCAATGCCGTCACCGTCCTTGAGCGCCGCTACCTGAAGCGAAACGAGGAAGGGAAGGTGCTGGAGACTCCTCAAGAGATGTTCCGGCGCGTGGCCACCACCATCGCCTCCGCCGAAGACCGGCTCAATACCGGTGTCGACAGCAGCGCCTTGGCCGACGAATTTTACCGGATGATGACCAGCCTTGAGTTCATGCCGAATTCGCCGACCCTGATGAACGCCGGCCGCGAGCTCGGTCAACTTTCGGCCTGCTTCGTACTGCCGGTGGGCGACTCCATGGAGGAGATCTTCGAGTCGATCAAAAACACCGCGCTGATCCACAAAAGCGGTGGTGGTACCGGCTTCTCCTTCTCGAGAATCCGCCCGGCCAACGATGTTGTCCTCTCGACCAAGGGGGTTTCGAGCGGGCCCCTCTCCTTCATGAGCGTGTTCGACGCCGCAACCGAAACCATTAAGCAGGGGGGGACGCGGCGCGGCGCCAACATGGGAATTTTGCGGGTCGATCACCCGGACATCATGGATTTCATCATGTGCAAGCGGGATCAGACCCGGCTCACCAACTTCAACATCTCGGTCGGTCTGACCGAGGCCTTCATGGAAGCGGTTGAACAGGACGCCGAGTACGACATCGTCAACCCGCGCAGCCAGCAGCATGTCAGCAAGCTACCGGCCCGCAAGGTGTTCGAACATATTGTCGAGATGGCCTGGACCAACGGCGAACCCGGGATCATCTTCCTCGACCGCCTCAACCGTGACAACCCCACCCCTCATATCGGCGAAATCGAGTCGACCAACCCCTGCGGCGAGCAACCACTGCTCCCTTACGAATCGTGCAACCTCGGCTCGATCAACCTTGTCAAGTTCGTCGAAGATGGCAAAACCGACTGGGAGCGGCTGCGCTCAACCATCCGCAGTGCAACCCGTTTTCTCGACAACGTCATCGAGGTTAACAACTATCCGATTCCCCAGATCGACGAGATGACCCGCGCCAACCGCAAAATTGGCCTCGGCGTGATGGGCTGGGCCGACATGCTGATCCGGCTCGGCATCCCCTACAACAGCGACCAGGCTTGCGAACTCGGGGAAAAGTTGATGAAGTTCATCACTGACGAATCTCGCCAGATGTCGCGTGAACTGGCCGCAGAGCGCGGAGCGTTCCCCAACTTCACGGGTTCGACCTTCGATCAGAAGGGTTCGGCAGCGGTGCGCAACGCCACCTGTACCACCATCGCCCCCACCGGCACCATCTCGATTATCTGCAACAGCTCAAGCGGTGTCGAACCGCTGTTTGCCGTCTCCTACGTGCGCCAGGTCCTCGATAACGACATCCTGGTCGAAGTCCACCCGATCTTCGAAGAGATTGCCCGAGAACGCGGCTTCTATTCAAAAGAACTGATGCAGAAAATCGCCGAACAGGGCACCATTCAAGGGTTCGAGGAGGTCCCCGAGGATGTGCGCGCGGTTTTCCTGACCTCCCACGACATCACTCCCGCCGACCATGTGCGGACCCAGGCCGTCTTCCAGAAGTTCACCGACAACGCCGTCTCCAAGACCGTCAATTTCTGCCATAGCGCCACGCGTAGTGATGTGGAGACCGTCTACCGCCTGGCCTACCAACTCGACTGCAAGGGGGTGACCATCTACCGCGACGGCTCGCGCGATCAGCAGGTCCTCTCCGTCAAGAAAGAGCAAAAGACCGAAAAAGTGATCCCGATGGAATCCGGAAAATCGACCCGCAAGCGCGAGCGTCCCCGCGCTCTCAAGGGATCGACTTATCAGATGGAGACCGGCTGCGGGCCACTCTATGTGACCATCAACGAAGACAAGCAGGGCGCTTTCGAACTGTTCACCACCATGGGCAAGGCCGGCGGTTGTGCCGCCTCACAGTGCGAGGCGATCGGCCGGCTGGTCTCCCTGGCCTGGCGCAGCGGCGTACAGGCCCGCCAGGCCGTCAAACAGCTGATCGGTATCACCTGTCACAAGCCGGCCGGATTCGGTGACAACCGCGTCACCTCCTGCGCCGACGCGGTAGCCAAAGCGATCCAGATCCACATGACCGAGCACGAACAAGATGAGCTGTCCCACTTCGCC